>CAXSIB010000080.1:0-10669 GCA_964237095.1 uncultured Actinomycetales bacterium | reverse complement strand
GGCGCCCCGAAGGGCCGGCGCGCGCCCCGGATCACCCGGGACCACCCGCGGTACAAGTGGGTCGCGCTGTCGAACACCACCCTCGGGGTCCTGCTCTCGACGCTGAACGCGTCGATCGTGCTGATCTCCCTGCCCGCGATCTTCAACGGCATCGGCCTGGACCCCCTCGCCGCCGGGAACACCAGCTACCTGCTCTGGATGCTCGTCGGGTACCTGCTGGCGTCCGCGGTCCTCGTGGTCTCCTTCGGGCGTCTGGGCGACATGTACGGCCGCGTCCGCGTCTACAACATCGGGTTCGCGATCTTCGCCGCCGCGTCGGTGGTCCTCGCCCTCGACCCGCTGAAGGGCGGCCACGGAGCGCTGTGGCTGATCGGCTTCCGCGTCGTCCAGTCCGTCGGCGGCTCGGCGCTGTTCGCGAACTCGACCGCGATCCTCACCGACGCGTTCCCGGCCCGCCAGCGCGGGATGGCCCTCGGCATCAACGGCGTGGCGGCCATCTCCGGGTCGTTCCTCGGACTGCTCGCCGGCGGCCTGCTCTCGGAGTGGAACTGGCGCGCGGTGTTCTGGGCGTCGGTCCCGATCGCCCTCGTCGGCGTCGTCTGGTCCTACACGTCGCTGCACGAGGTCGGCGGCTCCGGGCGCGGGAAGCTCGACATCCCCGGCAACGTCACCTTCGCGATCGGGATGACCATCCTGCTCGCGGGCATCACCTACGGCATCCAGCCGTACGGCGGGCACACCGAGGGGTGGCTCAACCCGTGGGTGCTGGCCGGGCTGATCGGCGGGATCGTCATGCTGGCGGTGTTCTGGCAGATCGAGAAGCGTGTCGCGCAGCCGATGTTCGACCCGGCGCTCTTCCACAACCGGCCGTTCGCACTGGGCAACTTCGCCAACCTGGTCGGGTCGATCGGCCGCGGCGGCATGCAGTTCCTGCTGATCATCTGGCTGCAGGGCATCTGGCTGCCGCTGCACGGCTACGACTACGCCGACACCCCGCTGTGGGCCGGGATCTACCTGCTGCCGTTGACGATCGGCTTCCTCGTCGCCGGGCCGCTGTCCGGCGTCCTGTCCGACCGGTACGGCCCGCGGCGGTTCGCGACCGCCGGTCAGCTCGTCGTCGCGGCCACCTTCCTCGCGCTCATCGCCCTGCCGACCGACTTCCCGTACTGGCTGTTCGCGCTCGTCCTCGCGGTGAACGGCATCGGCTCCGGGCTGTTCTCCTCGCCCAACACGGCCCAGATCATGAACTCGGTCGAGCCGCACGAGCGCGGCGCCGCGTCGGGCATGCGCGGGACCTTCTTCAACGCGGGCTCGTCGCTGTCCATCGGGCTGTTCTTCTCCCTGCTCATCGTCGGGCTCGCGCACTCCCTCCCCGAGGCGCTGACGAGCGGCCTGCGGGCGCAGGGGGTCCCGCTGGCCACCGCCCAGCAGATCGGCAGCCTGCCGCCGGTCGCGTCGCTGTTCGCCGCGTTCCTGGGCATCAACCCCGTGCAGACGCTGCTCACCCAGGCCCACGCGCTCACCTCGCTGCCCGCGGCGGCCCAGGCCACGCTCACCGGCCACAGCTTCTTCCCGCAGCTGATCTCCGGCCCGTTCCACGACGGGCTGACCGTGGTCATGGTCATCGCCGCGGCGCTGACCGTGCTGGGGGCGGCCGGGTCGTGGATCTCCGGTCGCCCGCGCAAGGCCGGGACGGACGCGACGTCCGGCGGTGCCCACCTCGCCCGCAACGCGGCGCGGGCCGAGGCCGGCCGGGTCGCGGAGCACGCGTGACCGCGACCGTGGCCGCCGAGGCGTCGGCCGACGACGTCGAGCTGGTGCTGGACCTCCAGCTGGTGCTCGGCCGTCTCGTCCGGCGGCTGCGCCGCAGCACCCCGAACCCGGCCGGTGTCGCCGGGATGAGCGCGCTTTCCGCCCTCGCCGCCGCCGGGGCTCCGGCCGCCGGGCTGCGGCTGTCGGACCTCGCCGCGGTCGAGGGGGTCAGCGGCCCCACGATGACCCGGGTCGTCGACCACCTGACCGAGCAGGGACTGGTCCGGCGGGTGCCCAACCCGGCCGACGGCCGCTCCAGCCTCGTCACGGTGTCCGAGTCCGGGCGGGAGATGCTCGCCGCCGTCCGCGACGAGCGGGGGCGCCGGCTGCTGGAGAGCGTGCAGGGCCTCGACGCCGCGTCGACCCACGCGCTGCGCGCGGCGATCCCGGCGCTGGCCCTGCTCGCCGACGACACCGCGGATCCCACCGCCCACTGAGGGCGGTCGAGTCGGTCCGGCTCGGACCGGTGGCGGGTCGCGCCGCGTCGACCGCAGCCTCAGCCGGACGTCGGCACCTACCGGCGGCTCCCCCCGTAGGCCACCGGCACCAGGTCCGCCCGCGGTGCTCCGCTCCTGACCAGATCGAGGATCGCCTCGGCCACCCGCTCCGGCGGGTCGAAGTCGACCCCCGCCAATCCCTCCTCGGCCGCGCTCCGGCCGGCGCGGAGCGAGGTGACGAACTCCGTGCTGGTGGCGAAGGGGATGATCGTCGACACGGTGATCCCCGTTCCGGCGAGCTCCGCCCGGGCGATCGCCGAGAGCCGCTCGAGGGCGATCTTGAACGCGACGTAGCCACCGGTCCCGGGCGCATCGGCGAGGGTCGTGCCCGAGCTCACGTTGACGATGCTCCCGGACCCCTGGGCGCGCATCACCGGGATCACGGCCTGCATCACCGACAGCGGCGCGACCAGGTTCAGCTCGAGCACCGCGCGGAAGTCTTCGAGGGCGAGCTCCTCCACGGCGACCTGGAGTCCCTGTCCGGCGTTGTTGACGACGACATCGACCCGACCGAAGGCCTCGACCGCGGCCCGGACGAGGACCCTGACCTGGGCGGGGTCGGTGACGTCGCAGCGCACGGCCACGGCTCGCCCGAGCTGCTGCGCCAGGTCCGAGATGCGCTCCTCGCGCCGCGCGGCCAGGACCAGCCGGGCGCCCCGCTCGGCCGCGGCTCGAGCCGTCGCCTCACCGATGCCCGACGATGCGCCGGTCACCACCACCACCGCGTTGTCGATGTCCATCAGGTCTCCTCGCCGCTCGCGTGTCCGGGCTGATCCCGGCCCTTACGATACTCATGAGTTTCATAAGGGCCACCCGGGGTACCCTGAGTGCAGTGGCAACAGGCGGGGGCGACGGGTCGGTCGGTCGATCGGGTGGGATCGGGCGCATCGGGCGGCCCCACGACCACTCGCGCGATGCGCAGATCCTGGCGATCACCCTCGATGCGCTGGCCGACCGCGACTACGAGCACGTCACCCTCGACGAGGTCGCGCTCCGAGCCGGGCGGGCGAAGACCACCCTGTACCGCCGGTGGCCCACGAAGGTGGATCTCGTCCTGGCTGCGATCCACGCGGCCGGCCACCCGCCGGAGGCCGACGATCTTCCCGACGAGGGATCACTGCGCGCGGACCTGCTCGCGGTGATCGACTCCCCCTGGCTCGGGGGGCCCGACCGACGGCTGGCCGTCTTCGCGGGTCTGACGTCCGCGGCGCGGAGCTCGCCGAGACTGGCGGACGCCGTCCGCCTGGAGGTCACCGAGCCGTACGTGGAGGTCTACCGCGCGCTCCTGCAGCGGGCGGTGGACCGGGGGCGGGTCCCCCCGGACATGGCCCGCAACGTCACCCTGCTCGCGCAGGTGATCCCGGCCATGTCGAGTCACCGCCTGGGCGCCGCTCGCCAGCCGATCGGGCGCGCGTTCTTCGTGGCGGTCGTGGACGAGATCGTCCTGCCCGCCCTCGAGCGCCCGGAGGGACAGGTGCGTCCCGGATAGGCCTCGAGTGTCCGGTGGACGCCGACCGTCCCCCGGCGCCGACGTGCCGGTCCGGCCGGCGAGCGGGGTGGCCGTCAGGCCCGGCGGGCCTCGTCCACCCGGGCCTCGTCGAGGTAGCGCCCGCGGCCCTGGGCGAGGCGCCCCCCGCGGCGGTACTCGTTGGCGACCAGGTCGAGCAGCTCCTCCGCCGAGGTCTCACTCGTCTTCTTGTCCAGGGTGATCTCACCGTGCTGGAGCAGGTTCACCCGGTCGCAGACGTCGAACACCTGCGTGTAGTTGTGCGCGATGAGGATGATCGAGACCTCGCCGCGCTCCCGCAGCATGGAGATGAGGTCGAGGATGATCCCGCCCTCCTTGGCGCCCATGGCGGCCAGCGGCTCGTCCAGCAGCAGGATCCGCGCGTCGGAGTACACACTCCGCGCCACCGCGATCGCCTGGCGCTGCCCACCGGACAGGTTGGCGACCTCCGCGTTGACCGAGCCGATGTCGATCCCGATGTCGTCGAGGTACTTCCGGGCGTTCTCGCGCATCTGCCGGCGTCGCAGGAACGGGCCGAAGTGCGGCTCCTTGTTCAGGTACAGGTTCAGGTACACGGGCAGGGTGTTGATCAGCACGAGGTCCTGGAACACCGTCTCGATGCCGAGCGAGCGGGCCTGGCTCACGCTCCCCAGGCTGACCGGTGCCCCGTCGACGTAGAGCTGACCGCTGGTGGGCCGGTGGAAACCGGTGAGGATCTTGATGAGCGTCGACTTCCCGGCGCCGTTGTCGCCGATGAGGCCGAGGACCTCGCCCTTGCCCACCGAGAGGTTGATGTCGGTGAGCGCGGTGACGGTCCCGAAGGTCTTGCCGATGTGCTCGGCCCGGATGGCGGCGGCCGGGGCCGCCGCTCCGGCGGCCGTCGCGCCGACGGTCTCGGACATGTCAGGCCTCCTTGGCGCCGCGGCGGAACCGGGCGAGGTAGGTGTTGAGGACCATGGCGAGCAGGATCGCGATCCCCTCGACGACCACGAAGGTGTTGGCGCTGATCCCGCGGATGTTGAACCCGTCCTGCAGCACGCCGAGGAGCAGCGCACCGAGGAACGCGCCGATGACCGTCCCGGACCCGCCGAGCAGGGCCGTGCCGCCGATGACGCAGCTGGCGACGGCGAGGAACATGAGGTTGTTGCCGCCCGCGTTGGGGTCGAAGGACTGCGAGATGTGGGTGCCGTCCAGCACGCCCGCCAGCCCGGCCAGCACCGCGGTGAGGACGAAGGCCCGGATGCGGATCTGCCGGGTCTTGATCCCGGCCTCGGACGAGCCGAGGGTGTTCGCCCCGGTCGCGATGGTGTGGGCGCCCCACCGCGTCTGGGTGAGGACGACCTGCAGCACGACCGCGACCGCGACCGCCCAGCCGATCTCCGACCACGCGGTCCCCCCGAGGAGGTTGACCAGGAACCGGGAGAACCCGGTCAGGTCGCTCGCCTGCGGCGCCGGCAGGGGTGTGCTCCCGGCGATCTGCAGGGTCAGGCCGTGCACCACGTAGAGGGTGCCCAGGGTCGTGATGAACGACGGGAGCTTGAGGAACTGGGTGACGAGCCCGTTGAACAGACCGATCACCGCGGCGATGAGCAGGCCGACCACCAGCCCGAGCCCGAGGGGGAAGCCGTGGTTCGTGTTGAGGGTCACCATGACGATCGGCATGAGCGCGAACGTCATGCCGGCCGAGAGGTCGATGTCCCCGCAGACCAGCAGGAACACCTCGCCGGCGGCGATGATGGCGGCCGCCGACGTGAAGTTGGCGATGTTCGAGATGTTCCCGCTGGTGAAGAAACCCGGGCTGCTCACCGCGAACGCGATGACCAGGACGATGTTCACCACCAGGACGGCGAGCTCCCGGACCCGCAGGACCGCGGTCCCGAGACCACCGATCCCGCCCCGGCCACCACCCCGCACGGGCGGTACCGGCCCCCCGGCGCGGACGTCGCTCACCTCGTTGACCGTCATCGACTCCCCCTCCACGCAGTCCTCACCCACCCGGCCGGACGTGCGCCGCCGCCGGCCCCGTGAGGTCGGCGGCGGCCCCGGCTCACGCGGTGATGTACTGCTGCTTCGCCGAGCTGCCCTCGAACCGGTTCGTGGTCTTCAGGTAGGGCTCGACGTTGTCCTTGGTGACGAACTTCAGCCCGGTGTTCGTGAACGGCGGCGTGACCAGCGTCCCCGACAGCTTGTACAGGTACAGGTAGAGCGTCGGCAGGAAGCCCTGCAGGTACGCCGACTGGTCGATGGTGAAGTCGAGGTTCCCGGCCTTGATCGCGTTCTCCGTCGGCGTCAGCAGGTCGAAACCCCCGCCGTGGTAGCCCTTCGCGGCCAGGCCGTACTTCTTCATCACGTTCGCGACGCCCTGCGTGGAACCGGCGTCGACCGCGAACAGGCCCTTCACGTCCTTGTTGCCCGTGTAGTAGGCGTCTATCGCCGTCTGCTCGGCGTTGATGTCGGCACCCGTCGCGATCTGCTTGACCGTGAACGGCTTGCCGCTGGCCTTCAGCGCCGCGATCGCACCGTCGGCCCGGGGCTGGATGTTCAGCGAGCCGGGCGTCGCGATGAAGATGGCGACGCTGCCGCCGGACGGGAACAGGGTCGCGATGCGCTCCCCCATCGCCTGACCGGTCGCGTAGAGGTCCTGGCCGATGTAGTTCAGCCGGGTGTTCGTCGTCACGTCGGCGTTGTAGCTGACCACCGGGATCCCGGCGGCCAGGGCCTTCGCGGTCGGGGCGTCGAAGGCCTTCTGGTCGACCAGGGCCACCGCGATGCCGTCGACCTTGGCGGTGATCGCGGAGTTGAACGCGTTGACCATCTGGGAAACGTCGGAGGTCTCGGACCCGACCCAGCTGGGCTTCGGCAGCCCCAGCAGCGCGGCGGCGTCCTGCAGTCCGTACTGGGTGGCCTGGAAGAACGGGTTGGTCGTCACGTGGTTGACGAAGGTGAACTTGAAGCCCGGGGTCTTCGCGAAGTCCCCGGCGCCGTCGCCGCTCGCCGCGGTGGCGGTGGTGCTCTTGCCGCACGCGGCGAGCATCGCGGCGGAGGCCGCGGCCACCCCGGTGAGCCCCACGCCGCGGAGCACCCCGCGGCGGCTCGCCGCGGCGGCGATCGCGTCGATGTCCAGGTCGAAGTCGTCGTGTGCCATGTCTGCTGCCTTCTGTCGAGATCGGACCCGCGCACGGGACACCCGGAGGTGTGCGGTCGGTGATCTCCCCAGGACGGCCCGGGGCCGCTGGCCTCGGGCCAGCTCGACCAGGCGGGCGACACCTCCTCGTATCGCGCCCGCAGCGCCGGATCGGGCCGGCGACGGCTGGTACACGCTCACATTACGTTCGAGAGGCGGTCGCGTCGATGGACGGGACGTCTCGGGGCGTGGCGTCAGGCGGCGAGAGTCCCGACCACGTCGAGGAGCCGGTGGACGTCGGCGGCCTCGGTGTAGTGCACGACCCCGGCCCGCACGGCCGAGCCGGCGTCCCGGATGCCGAGCAGACCGGCCAGCTCCCACGCGTAGTTGTGGCCGTTCCACACGTTGACCCCGGCCCGCCCGCACGCCTCGGCCACCTCGAGCGGGGTGTGGCCGTCGACGGTGAACCAGGCGGTCGGGGTCCGGCGCGCGGCGGACCCGATCAGGTGCACCGCCGGCATCGCCCCGAGTCCGGCCAGGAGCTCGGCGAACAGCGCGTCCTCCCACGTCTGCACGGCCCGCATCGAGGTCAGGAGCCGCTCGCGGCGTGACGCGCCGGCGGCGGCACCCGGGGCCAGCGCCGCCAGGTGGTCGACGGCCGCGGTCACGCCCGCGAGGTCGGCGAAGGCCGGGGTCCCCCACTCGAAGCGGTCGGGCACCTCGTCCGTGCTCGACGCGAGCTTGGCCGGGCGCACGGTGTCGAGCAGCGCCGGGTCGGCGACCGCGATCCCGATGTGCGGGCCGGCCCACTTGTAGGCACTCGTGACGTAGAGGTCGGCCCCGAGCTCCGCCACGTCGACCGGGCCGTGCGGGGTGGCGTGCACGCCGTCGACGTAGCAGAGGGCGCCCACCGCGTGGGCGAGGGCGCTGATCTCCGCGATCGGCGGCCGGGTCCCCACGACGTTGCTGGCGGCGGTGACCGCGACGAGGCGGGTGCTCTCGTCGACCACCGCCGCGAAGGCCGCCGCGGGCAGCTCCAGGCTCGGGCGGACCGGGTCCACCCAGCGGACCTCCACCCCCGCGCGCTCCGCGGCCAGCACCCACGGCCGGACGTTCGCGTCGTGGTCGAGGCGGCTCAGCACGATCGAGTCACCCGGCTGCCAGCCCCGGCTGAGGGCATCCGCGAACCGGAACGTCAGCGTGGTCATGTTCGGCCCGAACACCACCCCGGCCGCCGTCCCGCCGACCAGGTCCGCGACCGCGGCGCGGGCCCCGTCCTCCAGTCCCTGCGAGCGGGCGCTGGCCGCGAACGCCCCACCGGTGTTGCTCATCCCGCCGGTGTAGGCCCCCGCGATCGCGTCGACCACCGACGTCGGCGTCTGCGTGCCCGCGGCTCCGTCGAGGTACGCGGCCCCCGTCCCGAGCGCGGGGAACAGCGCCCGGATGCGGGCGATGTCCCAGCCGGTGGGGACGGGCTCGGTGGACTGGTCGACGGCCGCGGGCGCGGCGGTGGCGGTCATGCCCGGACGCTACCGACCGTGCGCCGACGTCCGCCCACACCCGGCTCGGGCGACATCGGGCGAGCGCGTGCACTCGAGTACCCGGAAGTCCTTCCCACGGACCGGATGCCCCGAGCAGTTGCTTCGGAGTACTCGACTGCACGCCAGGCCCGGACCGGGCGGGCACCGGCCTCAACGAACCGTCCGGAAGGCCCCGGCACGGCGGCGGTCCAGGGTGGCCCGCACGGCGTGGAGGACCTCGTCGGGCCGGAGCACGATCTCCTCCCAGCTGAACCGGAGGGTGACGTAGCCCGCGACGGTCGCGGCGACCGTCCGCCGCCGGTCGGTCCGGTAGTCCGACCGCCCGGAGTGGAACCGGTAGCCGTCGGCCTCGAGCACCAGCCACCCGTCGACCAGGAGGTCGACCCGGCCGATGCCGTGGAGAGGTGCCTGGAGCTCGAGACCGCCGACCCCGCCGGTGAGGAGGACCGCTCGTAGCGCGGACTCCAGCACCGACTCCGAGCGGGGGTCGGCGTGGCGCAGGGCCCATCGAAGCAAGCCCACCTCGTGGGCGTGGAGCTCGGCCGCCACCTCCTCGCGGGTGAGCCGTCCCGAGCGCAGGACCGCGTCGACGGCGGCGAGCACCTCGGGCGCCGGCCGGCACCGCGCCACCTGGGCGACCGCGGTCGCGAGCGGTACGGCGAGTGCGCCTGCGCTGCTCCGCGGGAGGCGGTGCCAGACTCGTCCGGGGCCGGTCCGGTGACGGGAGCTCGCGAGGTGGGGCACGTCGGGTACCAGGAGCACCGGTGACTGCTCGAACTCCAGCGCGCTCAGGCACGCCAGCACGGCCCGGTGACCGACCGCGGCGACGAGGGCCCGCGGCGCCCCCGGGCGGGTCAGACCCGACCTGCCGGCACGGACGAGATCACCTCGGGTGATCGCCGCGTCGAGCGCGCGGCGGGTCGCACCGGCGTTCAGCACGTCGGACCGCTGGCAGGCACCGCCCCGCTCGACGACCAGCCGCACCGGGTCCATCACCGGACGGTCCCTCCCGGCCGGCCGCTCGCACAGTCCCCGGACCGACCCGGTGGAGGACGGCCCGGCGGGACCGGCCTGTGGACATCGGGGGAGCCGTGTACAGCGGAGTACCGGCAAGGCTCAGGTGGCCGTCGACGACCCGCTGTGGCGCCGGACGAGTACTTGACTGCACAGCCGCCGCCGGGCGAGCGGGCCAGCCGCGGCCGGTGCGAGGCTGGAGGACCGGGTGGCCGCCGACGCGGCGGGTGCCGACCGGCTGGAGGAGATCGTGATGACGGCGGGTCCGGGGGACGGCACGGCGCGGGGCACCGCGGCCGGGGCGGCGGGTGGCTGGCCGGACGCCGTCGTGGTGGCTCCCGACGGGACCGCGACCGCACCCGACGGCCGCGACCCGGGCGGTGTCGACGACGACCCCGACGGCGACCCCGCGCGCCAGCTCGTCGACATGGTCGAGCAGCCCGCCAAGGTCATGCGGATCGGCAGCATGATCAAGCAGCTGCTCGAGGAGGTGAAGTCGGCTCCGCTGGACGAGGCGAGCCGGCGGCGGCTCCGGGAGATCCACGGGTCCTCGGTGGCCGAGCTGAAGCAGGGTCTCGCGCCGGAGCTGGTGGCCGAGCTCGACCGGCTGTCGCTGCCGTTCGGGCCGGACGAGGTGCCGTCGGAGGCCGAGCTGCGCATCGCCCAGGCCCAGCTGGTCGGCTGGCTCGAGGGCCTCTTCCACGGCATCCAGACGGCGCTGTTCGCCCAGCAGATGGCCGCACGCCAGCAGCTGGAGCAGATGCGCCGCGCCCTGCCGGCCGGGCCCTCCGCCGGACCTCCTGCCGGGGCCGCCGCCCCCGACGGCCGCCCCGGACCGGACCGCGGCCACGAACCGGGCGGGCTGTACCTGTGAGACCCGTACCGGTGAGACCTCTACCGGTGAGACCTGTGCCTGTGACCCGTACGCCACCGGCCACCGGCCGCCGCCCACCGGTGACCGACCGCCCGTGAGCCGGTGGGGAGCCGGCGTGCTGAGGCGCTCCCGCCGCACGCCGGCGGCCTCGGCGCCCGTCTCGAACAGCGTCTGGGCCCGGGCCGCCGCCGACTCGGCCACCGCCCACTCCCGTCTCACCGCACTCGTCCCCGGACCACTGCCGCCCGGGCCGCTCGGACCGCTCCTCGACCGGGCCCGCGACGTCAGCGGGCGGGCGCT
>CAXSIB010000079.1:0-10775 GCA_964237095.1 uncultured Actinomycetales bacterium | reverse complement strand
CGGCGTCGCGACGACGCCGGCCGCGGCGACGACCGCCGTGGCGGAGAACACCCCGGCCACGCTGCGGACCGACGCGCGGCCGCCGCGTGGGACGAGGAGACGGACGGCCCGGTCGACTCTGTTCGCGCGCATGGTCGTGGGTACCACGTCCGAGCGGTCGGGCCAAGCAGCCGAGACGCGGGATTGCCCACCCGCCGGAGTCACCGAACGGAGCGGCCGAGGGCTCCGGCGTAGCGCGGGACGTGACGGCCGTCGGGCGACCGTCCCGTCGTCGCTCCCGGGCGCAGGCGAACGGTGCTCGCTGGGTTGTCGTGCTCAGGGAACTGTGGTGTTCGCTGAGTGGCCCTGGTGGCTCAGTTGTCGTGGACCAGCGTCGGCCAGAGCCGGCTCCACGGCCGCCGCGTACCGGTGCAGAGTCGGACCGGCTGGCCCTGTTCGTCGTCGTCGAGCCCGACACCGTTGTCGACCCGGACCACCACGCGGCAGCCCTCGAACGATGCGGCGACCACGCCGTCCGGGTCCTCGCCCACGACGACGACCGGTCCCGGTCGGTCCGGTGGCGGCCCCCACAGACCGAAGCCGTTGTGGCCGCTGTAGGCGCGGGGGAGTCCGAGCGCGGGCCCGAAGTGGTCGACCGCGCCCGCCTCGCCGTAGTTGCGGGTGAAGACGACCGTCTTGTCGCGTTGGCCGGGCGGGATCTCGTGCCAGGCCGCGGCGACCGCGGCGGTGAACGCCGGCCAGCCGACCTGCTCACCCTCGTCGGGGTTGACCGAATCGACGCCGCTGGCGGCCAACGCACGCACGGGGAGCACCGCCAGCCCGATGCACGCCTCGACCAGCAGGGACAGGGCGACGCCCGTGACGAGCAGTCCTCGGCGGCGGCGACCGAGACCCACCGATCCCCGTGGTGACCGTGCCCGGCTCAGCCAGCCGTCGACCGCGAGCCCGCCGGCGGCGACGAGCACCGGGAACAGACCCGCGGTGTAGTAGCCCTTCCCGTGTCCGGCGAGGACCACCGCGAGCGCGAGCGGGTAGGCGAGGGCGAAGCCGCGGTACGGGCGCGCCGCCGGGTCGCGGGCCAGACGAACCAGTCCGGCGACCCAGACGGGGAACAGCACGGGACTGACGAGCAGGAACTGGAAGGACAGGGCACCCGCCGCCGCACCGGGCCCGCTCCCGGCGATCGCGTGGGCCACCGTGATCTGCGGCCAGCCGTGGACGGCCTGCCAGATCACGAAGGGCGCGGCTCCGAGGGCGGCGGCCGCGGCCCCGACGAGGGTCCACCGCGACCGGAGCGCGCCGCGTGGGCCGACGACCAGGATCGCGAGGACGACGCAGCCGACCATGACCCCGATCAGCAGCTTGTTCAGGAAGCCCAGCCCCAGCACGACTCCGGCAGCCGCGACCCAGCGCGGGTCGGTGTCGCGGACCGCGCGCAGCAGACACCGGCAGCAGCCGGCGGTCGCGAGGATGTCGAGCATCGTGGTGTCGACGTAGTGGCCGGTGACGAGGCTCATCGACCCGACCGCCCACACGACCGCAGCGACCAGGACCGCCCGGCGGCTGCCGCCCATGTCGCGGGTGAGTCCACCGACGACCAGCGCGGTCCCCGCCGACTCGAGCGCGGCGACGACCCGCACCGCGACGAGCGACCCGTGCCCGGCGGCCGCCGCGCCGGCGACGAGCAGCGGGGTCAGCAGCGGCTGGTCGGGATACCCCCAGGCCGGGTGGTGGCCCGCGACGAGGAAGTACAGCTCGTCACGGTGCCAGCCGTATCGGCTGCTCGTGGCCACCAGCACGACGAAGAGCACGGCCGCGACCGCCCGCTCCGGATGCGTCAGTTGTCCGAGCCGGCGGTTTGCTGACACGCGCCACCCCCGTCGTCCGGCTCCCGGATCGCGGGCTGGGCCCAGCATGCGGTTCCCCGGGCTGCAGGGGAAGGCCCCGGGGAATGGTGGTCAGCCCAGCAGACGCTCGGTGAACCAGTCCAGCAGCGCCTCGGCTCGCCCGATGCGGCCGGGCAGGTCGGCGACGCCGTAGACGCCGACGTGGGACATGCCGGGCAGGCGGAGCATCTCGACCTCGCACCCGGCCATCCGGAGGGCGTTGTAGAGGATGTCGCCCTGTCCGGGCGGGCAGCGCAGGTCGGCTTCGTGGACGATCACCAGCATCGGCGTCGTGCAGGCGGCGGCGTGGGTCGACGGCGCGGCGCGGGCGTACTCCGCCATCGACTCCGGGCCGTGGCCGGGCTCGCCGCCCATCCAGAGCGCGACCAGCTGCGGGATGTCCGAGCCCACCATGGCGTGCCAGTCGGTGACCGGGCACTCGGCGACCCCGGCCCGGAAGCGGTCGCTGTGCGTCAGCAGCCACGAGGTCATGTACCCGCCGCCGGACAGCCCGAAGGACCCGACCCGGTCCGGTTCGACCCAGCCCTGTCCGACCGCCGCGTCCAGCCCCGCCAGGAGATCACCGGCGTCGTGGTGCCCCCAGTCCGCCCACAGCGGCGCGGCGAACTCCTCCCCGTAGCCCGACGAGCCCCGGAAGTTGATCGACAGGACACCGAGGCCCGCGGCCGCGAACAGGTGGTCCTCGAGGGAGAACATCTCGCCGTGGCCGGAGAACGGGCCGCCGTGGATGTTCAGCACGGTCGGCACCGGCCCGGTGGTCCCGGCCGGGCGGAGGAACCAGCCCTCCACCGGGGTGCCGTCGGTCCCGGTGAACGCCAGCGGCAGCACGGTGAACGGGGCCTCGGCCAGGCGGGGGTTCAGCTTGGTGAGACGCCGGACGTCGGCCGCGTCGGCTGCGGGGCCGGAATCGTCGGACAGATCGGCGGGCAGGTCCACGACCATCAGGTCCAGCGGTGCGGTGAAGGACGTCCGGGCCAGCAGCAGCGTCGATCCCTTCAATGCCACCGGGACGGTCGAGGCCGTCGAGGGGGCGATGACCGTGACCGTCGCGGGTCCGTCGAGGGCGACGGCACAGGTGTCGAGGCGCCCGCCGTCCTGGACGTGCAGCAGGCAGAAGGATCCGGTGGGGTCGACGATCAGCCGGGACCCGAGGATCGCGCCGCCGTTCATCGCCGGCTGCAGCCCGCCGTGGATCTGGCCGCGCACGGTGACCCCGCGCGCGGTGCCGACGCCGGTGGCCGGATCGAAGACGATCAGGTCGAGGGCGGAGTTGACGTTCCAGGCGGTCGTGTGGACGACGCGGCCGTCGGGCAGCCACGCCGCGGCCGGCGGGTAGGCGAGGTAGCTGCCGCGCATGACCTCGATCGCGCCGTCGCTCGCTGAAGGCGTGCCGGCCGCCGGCTGCCCGTCGCCGCCGGCCACCGGTGTGGGCAGGGCGGTGATCCGCAGCGCGAACTCGACGGAGCCCGGCTCGGCGAAGCAGCCGTAGAGGACCGACCGTCCGTCGGGGGAGACCTGCGCGCCGCCGGCGATCCCGTCGTGGAAGGTCAGCCGGGTGCTCGGGCCGCCGGCGGTGGCGACCACGTGGAGCTCGGCGCGGACGTCCTCGACCAGCCCCATCCCGTCGCGCCGCCAGACCGGCCGGGTGATCCGGTAGGGCCGCCGGACGTCGCGGGGCGGGTCGTCGCAGGCGGCGAACACCAGGCTGAGCCCGTCGGGGGTGAAGGCGGGCGTCATCCCGGCCACCCCGCGGGCGACGTCGGTCAGCACCTGCAGGTGATCCGTCGCCCGGTCGAGCAGGACCAGCTGCGGGTGGCCGTCGATCTCCTGCAGCCACGCGACCGACCGCCCGTCCGGACTGAGCACCGGCGAGGTCTGGGACCCCTCGGCGGGGTGCAGGACCGTCGCGGGGCCGCCGCTGAGCGGGGCGGCCCACAGCACCGACTGCTCGGCGGTCGTGACCCCGTCGCGGGTGTTCACCGCGTAGACGAGGACGTCGGCGGCGGGGCTGAAGTCGGCGTCGAGCAGGTCGATGAACCCGGCCAGGTCGGCGGGGGCGAACGTGCGGGTGGCGAGCTCGGCGAGGGACATGGGGCCTTTCCGCGGGAGATCAGCTGGGTGGTGCCGCGGTGACGTCGCCGCGGATCTGACCAGCCTGGCCCTGCGACCCGCTCCGGCGGTAGCCCCGGCGGTCTCGTCTCAGCGGTCAGGTCCCGGGGGTCAGTGGCCGACGAGGACGGGGCGGTTCTCCCGGACGACCAGGCGCGCGCCCCGGGTGAGGACGAGGGGGTCCAGGGCGACCGGTCCGACGCCGTCGACGGTGACGGTGCCGGTCCAGGTTTCCGCGACGGCGACCGTGCCGGTGCCGGCGGTGGTGAACGCGTGGGTCAGGTAGTACCCCGGGGTCGACGGCGCCGTTCCGTCGAACGCGGTCCCCGCTCCCTGGCCTGGGGTGGTGGTGCCGTCGGGGTCGGTGAACGTCCAGGTGAACGCCGGGGTGACCTTGACGAGGCCGGGCAGCGGCAAGGTGATCGCGAACCCGGTCGGCCCCGGGTCGGGGGTGGACACGATCGTCGGGAACGCCACCAGGGTGACCGCGCCCGGCTGGATGACCGGGACCGCCGCGGGCACGGTCCGGGCCAGGTACTCCGCCGCCGCGGCCTCTACGGCCGCCAACGGGATCGGTGCGGTGACCACCGCACACCGACGGGCTCCCCGCGTCCAGGCCAGCACCGCCACCGGTGCGGTCTCCCGGCTGAAGAGGATGACCCACCGCCCGACCGCGGCCCCGACCCGGCACACCGCCCGCGGACAGTCCGTGACCACCAGCCCGTCACCCCCGGGATCCGGCACCGCCTGACCACAGTCGATCACCTGCACCACCCGGTAGGTCGCCCCGAGCTCACCGCCGGAGGTCCCGAAGCTGGCCGTGCCGAGAAAGTAGCGACCCGCGTGGTTGTAGGAGTAGGTGTACCCGTTGCTCACCACCTTGACCGGCGGCCGACCGCACTCATGCTGGATGCAGTTGCTCGGCGCACTACTCGGCGGGGAGCTCGGGGAGAACAGAGCAGCCACAAGGGCGGCCGGGAGCATCGCCGCCTTGAGGAAGGCGATCACCTCGACCGAGTAGCGATGATGAGCGAGCGGGTACCAACTTGGACGTCCTGAGTATCGGACACGAGGTCGCCTCCCTGCCGGACCAGGATCTTCCCTGTCGATGAACGAAGCTGGACGGCGGCCTCGACGCCGTCGAAGTCGATTGAAACGACTCCGCCTTCGGAGATCGACGAGATGTACAGCGCGACCGAGGTCCAAGGACTGAAGCGTCCATCGATCCCAACGATCTGCTGTTTCTGCGCAATGTAGGAGTCGATTCGGTCCAAGTCGGACTGGCACTCGGTACAGCTTCTCGCCGCAAGTAGGCGCGCTGGGCGGATGGACCCGTCACTTGTTGCGGTCGCCAGAATCGACGTGTACGCGGCTATTGTGTTCAGCGCCGCTATTCCGGCGCGAGTCCTGTTGAGGTAAGACTTCACGATGACCAGCCTGGTGATGCCCGGGTAGGTCCGCCGCAGGACCGGGCCGGTGGAACGCGTCGGAATGACGACGGGGGAGACGACGACGGTCGCGGTGGTCGAGGGCGACGGTGCTGTCGGCGTCACGGTCGTGATGGCGGTCTGCGATGGGGTGGCCGTCGGGGTAGCCGAGGCGGTCGCTGAGGGGCTGGTCGCGGCCGGAGACACAGCCAGCGGCGACGGCTGCGGGGTCGAGCCGCATGCGGCGAGGAGCCCGGCTGCGGCGAGGGCCGTGATCGCCGGGCGGACGGCAGCTGACCAGCGACCTCGTCGACCACCGCGCTGCTGCACCCGCACCTCACCCCTCGTCACGGACGGTGAGTGCAGCCGCCGGGTCGCCAGGGGCCCACAGTGCCGGAGGAACCGCCCGCCGCCTACCCACCTGCACAGATCCGTGGACAGTCACACTGCGCTGGTCGCGGCGAGTCACCGCCGAGCCGCCGAGCGCAACGGAGGCGTGGACACCAGTAAACGGTTGGGTTTGGGGCTCAGGTCTCGACGTTGGGAAGGACGTCGTCGGGCGGTGGCGCGTCGAAGTCCTTCGGCACGGCGAGGCGGGCGGCGTCTCAGTCGATCTCACGGTCCCGGCTCGCAGGCGCCGCGAGGCGCGCGACCTCCGCTTGAGGTGAGTTGGCGGTGACTTCATCGGTCGGTCCAGCGGCACGGGACTCCCCCAACGCCGCCGCGAGGCGGTCGGTCCCGTCGCCCGGGTGCAGCAGGGGCAGCCGGCCGGGCCGGGTAGCGGGCCGCGCCCGACCGTCCGCGATCAGCCGATCCAAGACGGACGCCGGCTCCAAGTCCGCGACCGGGACGATCCGCGCGATGAGTCGGCCGGCGTCGGTGATGTCGACCGTCTCGCCACGGCGCACCCGGCCGAGGACGCCCCGGGTGTCGTCGTGCAACTCGCCGACGTCCACCGGACGGACCTCCGAAGCGCTCATGTCCCGACTTTCGCTCACACTCGCCGCCGATGACGCCTTCCGGTGTCCATCCTCGTTGGCGTTGGTCGACCGCAGGACGGACCCCTACCGTGGCGAGGTGCCCGAGTCGCCGCCCCGTGATCCCCGATTCGCACTGCGCCGAGCGGAGGCCATCCGGGCGGCCGTCGAGCGGTCGCGACACCGGTTCGAAGCCGTCGGCCCGTTCGACGCTGCCGCCGCCGTCCGCGACCAGCGTTCGGGGCGTTGAGGTCGACGCTGATCGCGTGGGTTGCTCGCGGTCGCGGGTGAACCGGTGACCCGGTGGATCGCGTCCGACTCGACAGACTCCGCCGCCCGATCGTCCGTCGACGGCGGCTGCGGGCTACCGTCCCCGGGTGGACGAGGTCGCGCCGGGCGTCTACGAGCACCTCGTCACCCGCGGGCTCGCGGGTCAGCTCGCCAGGCTCGATCCGGACCTCGTCGACCGGGCCGGTCTGGACGAGGCGGACGCCCACACGGTCCTCACCCGACACATCGCGGGGCTCGCCTCTCGGGCGCTCCGCCAGGTCGGCACCGGGCCGGATGCCCTGGCCCGCCAGGTCGAGCTCGCCAACCGCCTCACGCAGGCCATCGTCGACGCGGCGCCGCGGGCGGCCACGGTCGAGGACTTCGCTGACCGGACCGCTGAACTGCTGATGGACGTCCACGCGCCCGGTGTCCTGGCCTTCCGGCCGCGGGCACGGCGTCAGCGGGTCGAGCGTCCCGAGACGCCGCTGTCCGCGAGCGCGCTGCTCGTCAACGGGCACGGGCAGCCGCGGATCGGGCACGAGGTGGTCCTCGAGCTGGCGTCCGCCATCGGCGTCGACCTGCTGTGTGCGTTCATCAAGTGGGAGGGCCTGCGGATCCTGCTCGCGCGCCTCGAGGAGATCAGCGCGCGAGGTGTCCCTGTCCGGGTTCTGACGACCACCTACATCGGTGCGACCCAGCGGCGGGCCCTGGACGCGCTCGTCGGGCTCGGCGCGGAGGTACGCATCTCCTACGACACCCGTTCGACCCGACTGCACGCGAAGGCGTGGCTGTTCCGACGCGAGCACGACCTCACCACCGCGTACGTCGGCTCGTCCAACCTCTCGCGCACGGCCATGATCGAGGGCCTGGAGTGGAACGTCCGATTGTCGGCTGCCGAGCAGCCGCACCTCATCGACACGTTCACCGCGACCTTCGACAGCTACTGGGCCGACCCGTCGTTCGAGCCGTACGACCCGGGGCGGGACGGCGACCGACTCGACCGGGCGCTCGCGGTCGAACGGGGCGGCTCGAGCGACCAGCCGCTGGAGATCGCCGCCCTCGACGTCCGTCCCTACGGCTACCAGCAGGAGGTACTGGACACCCTGTCCGCCGAGCGTGAGGTTCACGACCGCTGGCGATCGCTCGTGGTCATGGCGACCGGTACCGGCAAGACCGTCGTGGCGGCACTGGACTACGCGCGCCTCCGTGAGGCCGGCACCGTGCGCTCGTTGCTCTTCGTCGCGCACCGCGCGGAGATCCTCCGCCAGAGCCGGTCGGTGTTCCGCCAGGTCCTACGGCGCGGTGACCTCGGGGAGCTGCTCGTGGGTGGCGATATCCCGCAGCAGTGGGAGGTCGTCTTCGCCTCCGTGCAGTCCCTGGCCCGGTCGCCGCTGCCCGACCCGGCCCACTTCGACATGGTGATCGTCGACGAGTTCCACCACGCCGAGGCAGACAGCTACGCGCGTCTGCTCGACCATCTCCGCCCGAAGGTCCTGCTGGGGCTGACCGCGACGCCCGAACGCACCGACGGTCAGGACATCCGGCACTGGTTCGACGGACACACCGCCGTCGAGCTGCGGCTGTGGGAAGCCCTCGACCGCGGGGTCCTCGCTCCGTTCCAGTACTTCGGCATCCACGACGACGTGGCCCTCGGCCAGCTGGCGTGGAAGCGCGGCGCCTACGACCAGCGCGAGCTCTCCAACCTCTACACCGGCAACGACCACCGCCTGCGCCTGGTCCTGCAGGCGGTGCGGGACACCGTCGCCGACCCCGGACGCATGCGGGCCCTCGGCTTCTGCGTCAGCATCGCCCACGCGGAGTTCATGGCGCGCCGGTTCACCGAGGCCGGCATCCCGAGTCTCGCCATCACCTCGCAGACCAGCGACGTCGAACGCGCCGGCGCCCTGGCCGCCCTGGCCGACCGGAAGGTGCTGGTCCTCTTCACGGTCGACCTGTTCAACGAGGGCATCGACCTGCCTGCGATCGACACCGTCCTCTTCCTCCGCCCGACAGAGAGCGCGACCGTCTTCCTCCAGCAGCTGGGGCGGGGTCTGCGGCTCTCACCGGACAAGGCCTGCCTGACGGTGCTGGACTTCGTGGGCGCCCAGCATGCGAAGTTCCGCTTCGACCGTCGCTACCGGGCGCTCACCGGGGCTGCTCGCGGGGAGCTGGTGCACCAGATCGAACAGGACTTCCCGACCCTGCCGTCGGGCTGCCACATCCAGCTCGACCGGGTCGCCAAGCAGGTGGTGCTCGACAACGTCCGGGCCTCGCTGCGGGTCGGCCGTCCGGAGCTGGCCGCCGAGCTGCGGGCGCTGGGCGATGCGAGCCTCGGTGAGTTCCTCGACCGGACCGGGGTGGACCTGGAGGACCTGTACCGGCGGAAGACCTGGGGCGGTTGGACCGGCCTGCGCCGGGCCGCCGGCCTCGACAAGGCAGCGGACGCCTCGGGCGATCGAGACGAGCAGGACGGCCCGGACGACGCGGCGGTCGGCAGTGCGATCGGGCGGTCGCTGCACGTGGACGACCCGGTCCGTCTCGACCGGCTTGCGGCGACCCTCGCCGATCCCACCGGCCAGCCCGCCGACCGCCTGCAGCGGATGGTGGACGCCGGGGTGTGGCGGGTCGACGCCGAACCGCTGCCACCGCAGGATCGGCACCTCTCCGGCCCACGTCGGCGCGAGCTGGCCGAGCTGGTGGGCGTCCTCCGCGAGCGGATCCACCGGGTCACGCTGCCGGCGTCGGTCGGGGTGCGGGCACCGCTGCG
The DNA here is from genome assembly GCA_964237095.1 of uncultured Actinomycetales bacterium. Classification (GTDB taxonomy): domain Bacteria; phylum Actinomycetota; class Actinomycetes; order CAXTBU01; family CAXTBU01; genus CAXSIB01. Next base: position 1,318 of record CAXSIB010000079.1, on the reverse strand, counting down.
GGTGCACGCCCGGTACAGCCGCAACGAGGCCGCGCTGGCGTTCGGCATCGCTGACCCGAGCCAGCTGCGGGAGGGGGTCAAGTGGTTCCCTGAGGACCAGGCCGATGTCTTCTTCGTGACCCTGCACAAGACCGAGACCCACTACTCGCCGACGACGATGTACGCCGACCGCGCCATCTCGCCGTCGGTGTTCCAGTGGGAGTCCCAGAGCACGACCCGGGCGGACTCACCCACCGGGCAGCGCTACGTCCACCACCGCGAGCGCGGGTCAACCGTCCACCTCTTCCTGCGCGAGACGAAGACCGCGGACGGCGACCTCGGCGCCCCGCCGTACCTCTACGCCGGGACGATGACCTACGTCGCCCACACCGGTGACCGCCCGATGCGCATCACCTGGCACCTGGACCACCCCCTACCCGCTGACGTCTTCCACGCGGCCGCGGTCGCGGCAGGCTGAGAGTCACCGTCATTCCCGGCAGAGCCGTGGCGCACTCGCTACGGTGCCGTAGGTGACCGCGCCGCTGTCCATCCGCTTCGATTCGGGCGTCGTCGACCGTCTGCGGCGCCGCGCGGCGCACCTGCCCGGCGCCACCCCGTCCGGCCTGGTGCGGCGGTTGGTCGACGAGGGGCTGCGGCAGGCCGAGCACCCCGGCATCGTCTTCAAAGACGGCCCCGCCGGCCGGCGAGCGGCACTGGCCCTCGGGCCGGACATCTGGGAGCTCGTGCGCGTCCTGCGGGAGATCGATGAGCGCGGCGAGGTGGCCATCGAGGCGACCGCCGAGATCCTCCACCTCGCCCCGTCACACGTTCGGGTGGGCTTGCGCTACTACGGGGACCACTGGAGGGAGATCGACGCCGAGGTCGCCGAGGCCGACGCCGTATCGGTGGCCGCCGAGAAGGCCTGGCGAGTCGAGTAGCGCCTGTTGCGGTGACCGAATCCGGTGAGCGGCTCCTGCTCGACGAGATGTTCTCCCGCGAATCGCTGATGAGCTCCGTCTTCGCCGACACGACGTCTTAACCCTCGTGATCGATCCGAAGCTCCACGCGCTACCGGACGACCAGGTGGGCGGTCGCCGGCAAGCTGAGACACGCCCTAGTTTGTTGGCGAACCGGTAACGATGCACGAGCCCCCCTTCTCCTGAGGACTGTCGGTTGCGGTGATTTCGACCGATTGGATCGAGGACGGATCGAGGCCGGGAAACTCGAAGATGTGAGTGTCCTCGCCCGGCGCGATGCCGGCCGTTTTCGTTATTAAGCCGCCGTTAACCTCGATGTTTCACCGGGCTGCTGCTGAAGGGCCTCGGGCGGGGGTTGCCGC
>CAXSIB010000078.1:0-10778 GCA_964237095.1 uncultured Actinomycetales bacterium | reverse complement strand
TCGCCCATTCGTGGCGGCATTTCGTCCGATGCGCCGACAGGCGTCGGGCCGTCGGGAGATGACATGGCTGCGAGCACCTCGGTCCGGGGCGTCCTCGGGATCGCCGTCGTCCTGGTGGCCGCCTCCTGCAGTGCCGGCCTCGACGGGATGGGCACGGCGGGGGGCCCCTCGGCCGTCCTCGCGATGGCGGCGGCCCACGGCCGGATCGTGCCGGCCGCGGCCCGCCTCACGGTGTCCCACCTGCTGCCGCGCGCCGGCTGGACGGCCACCGCCAGCGACTCCGGGGTCTCCCCGGCCGAGCCCGCCCGCAACGTCCTCGACGGCAACGCGAAGACCATGTGGCACAGCCGGTGGACGGCCCACCAGCCCCCGTTCCCGCACTTCCTGACGATCGACACCAAGCGGGCGACCCAGGTCTCCGGGCTGATCATGCTGCCCCGCCAGGACGGGAACGCCCGCGGCCGGATCTCCCGCTACCGCGTCTACGTCGTCACCGGCGGCCGCTTCCGGCTCGTCGCGTCGGGCACCTGGGCCGACGACGGCGCCGCGAAGCGGGTGGACTTCGCGACCGCCAGCACCCGCTACGTGCGGCTCATCGCCGACAGCGAGGTCACGAGGGGCGGGACCGCCAGCGAGGTCGCCGAGCTGAACCTGCTCGGCCCGTCGACGACCACGCCGGTGACGGGCACCCCGATGCCGCGCACGGGCTGGACGGCGACCGCCTCCGACGCGCAGGCCGGCAACCCGGCCACCGCCGTGCTCGACGGGCTGCCGACCTCCTTCTGGCACAGCCGCTTCTCGCCGTCGGTCGCCCTGCCGCACAGCATCACCCTCGACCTGGGCCGGGCGACGACCGTGCGGGGACTGACCTACCTGCCCCGCCAGGACGGGAACCCCAACGGTCGGATCGGGCGTTTCCAGATCTCGGTCAGCGCCACGGGGACCGCCTTCGGGGCCGCGGTCGCCGGCGGCACCTGGGCGGACACCGCGAACCTGAAGAGTGTCGGCTTCCCGGCGGTGACGACGAGGTACGTCCGCCTCACCGCGCTCTCCGAGGCCGGCGACCGCGGCCCGTGGACGAGTGCCGCCGAGATCAACCTGCTCGGCACGCCCGGCTCCGCCCCGCCGGTGACCACCCCGCCGGTGACGACCCCGCCGGCGGCGTCGGCGACCGCGGGCTCGTGGGGCCCCGTCATCGGGTTCCCGCTCGTCCCGGTGTCGGCCGTGCTGCTGCCCGACGACAAGCTGCTCACCTTCTCGGCGTACTCCCCGACCACCTACTCCGCCAGCGGGATGGGGAAGACCGAGACCGCGATCCTCGATCTGAAGACCGGGATCGTGAGCCAGGAGCTGATCACCGACACCGGCCAGGAGATGTTCTGCTCCGGGATCGCGGTGCTGCCCGACGGCCGCGTCCTGGTCAACGGCGGCAGCGACAGCGGCAAGACCAGCATCTACGACCCGGGCAGCAACTCGTGGTCGAAGGGCCCGGTCATGAACATCCCCCGGGCCTACGAGGGGGACGTCACCCTCTCGACGGGGCAGGTCTTCACCCTCGGCGGATCGTGGGCCGACGGTGCCAAGGCCAAGGGCGGCAAGAACGCCGAGGTCTACACCCCGGACGGCTCCTGGTCGCGGCTGCCGGACGTGACCGCGAGCAGCATTTTGACCGCCGACCCGGCCGGGGTCTACCGGTCGGACAACCAGGGCTGGTTCTTCGCCACCGCCGACGGCGGGGTCTTCCACGCCGGCCCGAGCCGGGCCATGAGCTGGATCACCACGGCCGGCAACGGGAGCAGCACCGCCGCGGGCACCCGCGGCGACGACTCCGACGCGATGAACGGCAACGCGGTCCTGTACGACGTCGGCAAGATCTTCACCGACGGCGGCGCCACCGCCTACGAGAACGCGGGCGCGACCAGCCACGCCTACACGATCGACATCAACGGCGGCCCCTCGGTGGCGCCCGTCGTCACCCGCCAGCCGGACATGTCCTACGCCCGGGCGTTCCAGAACAGCGTCGTGCTCCCCGACGGGAAGGTCCTCGTCATCGGCGGCCAGCCCGACCCCGTGCCGTTCACCGACACCGGCGCGGTCATGACGCCCGAGCTGTGGGACCCCGTGACCGGCAGGTTCACGCTGATGGCCCGCCAGGCCGTGGCGCGGAACTACCACAGCGTCGCGGTGCTCCTGCCCGACGGGCGGGTCTTCTCCGGCGGCGGGGGCCTCTGCGGGGACGGGTGCGCCACCAACCACCCCGACGGCCAGATCTTCACCCCGCCCTACCTGATCAACCGGGACGGCTCGCTGCGCACCCGGCCGACGATCACCTCGGCGCCGTCGTCGGCGCAGCCTGGACAGACGCTCACGGTCACCACCGGCGGCACCGTCAGCTCGTTCGTCCTCGTCCGCACGGGCGCCGTGACCCACACCGTCGACAGCGACCAGCGCCGCATCCCGCTGCAGTCGACCAGCAGCTCCTCGACCCGCCACGAGCTGGTCCTCCCGAGCAGCACCGGCACCGTCGTCCCGGGGAACTACATGCTGTTCGCCCTCGACGCCGCCGGTACCCCGAGCGTCTCGACGGCCATCAACATCCAGTGAGCACGGGGGATCCACCCGGCTCCGCCGGCTCCCGGGCGCCCGCACCGCAGCAGGCCGCACCGTCGGAGTCCGCACCCCGACAGTCAGCACCGACGAAGTCCGCAGGGCACGGCAGGTCCGTTCGGGCGTCCGCCCCGGCGTCGGGTCGGAACAGCTGGAGAGCAATGTCGCTGAAGAGCTTCGCCCGTGTCGGTCCCCTGTTCGTGATGGCCGTGGTCGTCGCCGCGTGCGGGTCCGCCGGCCTGGACGGCATGGGGGGGATGGGGGGGACGGGATCCGGCGGCCCGTCCGCGGCGCTCGCCATGGCCCGTTCCCACGGCGTGATCGTCCCGGCCGCCGCGAGGCTCGCGACCACCACCGTGCTGCCCCGCGCGGGCTGGACGGTGTCGGCGAGCGACGCGCAGGCCGACTCCCCGGCGTCGAACGTCCTCGACGGGAGCACGGGGACGTTCTGGCACAGCCAGTGGTCCCCGGCGATCGCGCTGCCGCACTCGATCACCGTCGACCTGGGCACGGCGACCGTGGTCTCGGGGCTCGTGTACGTGCCCCGCCAGGACTACCCGAACGGCCGGATCGGGCAGTTCCGGATCTCGCTCAGCACGGACGGCGTGACCTTCGGCAGCCCGGTCGCGACGGGCACGTGGGCCGACGACCTGACCACGAAGACCGCGAGCTTCGTGGCGGCGAGCACGCGCTCCGTGCGGCTGACCGCGGTGACCGAGGCCGGCAACCGCGGCCCGTGGTCGAGCGCGGCCGAGATCAACCTGCTCGGCGGGACGGTCACCACCCCGACCCCGACGGTGACCCCCACCTCGACCGTGACGGCCACCCCGACGGCGACGGCCACCCCGACCACCGCGCCGACCACAACGGTCACCGCCACGGTCACGCCGACCCCGACGGTCACCGCGACCACGATCCCCACCGCGACCACCACCCCGGCCCCGCCGGCCTCGGTGCTGCCGCGCGCGGGCTGGACGGTGTCGGCGAGCGACGCGCAGGCCGACTCCCCGGCGTCGAACGTCCTCGACGGGAGCACGGGGACGTTCTGGCACAGCCAGTGGTCCCCGGCGATCGCGCTGCCGCACTCGATCACCGTCAACCTGGGCACGGCGACCGTCGTGTCCGGTCTGCGCTACGTCCCGCGCCAGGACTACCCGAACGGCCGGATCGGGCAGTTCCGGGTCTCGCTCAGCACGGACGGCGTGACCTTCGGGACGCCGGTCGCGACGGGCACGTGGGCCGACGACCTGACCACGAAGACGGCGACCTTCGCCGCCGCCAGCACCCGGTACGTGCGGCTGACCGCGGTGACCGAGGCCGGAAACCGCGGCCCCTGGTCGAGTGCGGCCGAGATCAACCTGCTCAGCGGGACGGTCACCACTCCCACCGCGACCGCGACGGTCACCCCGACCGTGACCCCGACCGTGACCCCGACGGTCACCCCGACGGTCACCCCGACGGTCACCCCGACGGTCACCCCGACCGTCACGACCACCCCGACCCCGACCCCGACGGCCACCACCCCCGGACCCGTCTCGACCACCGGCCCCGTGCTGTCGCGGGTCGGCTGGACCGCGACCGCGTCCGACACCCAGTCCGACACCCCGGTCGCCAACGTCCTCGACGGCTCGACCGCGTCCTACTGGCACAGCCAGTGGTCGCCGGCGATCGCGCTGCCGCACTCGGTGACCCTCGACCTGGGCACCCCGACGCTCGTGACCGGCCTGCGCTACCTGCCGCGCCAGGACGGCGGTGACCACGGGAACATCGGGCAGTACCAGGTCGCGGTGAGCACCGACGGGATCATCTTCGCCACCGCGGCGACCGGCACCTGGGCCGACGACCAGACGGCCAAGACGGTCGGCATCCCGGCCACCACGATCCGCTACGTCCGCCTCACCGGGCTGACCGAGGCCGGCGACCGCGGCCCGTGGACCAGCGTGGCGGAGCTCGACCTGCTCGGCGCCGCGACCGCGACCCCGACGGCCACCCCGACCGCGACCGCCACCGCCCCGGCGCCGATCTCGACCACCGGGCCGGTGCTGGCGCAGACCGGGTGGACCGCCACGGCGACCGACACCCAGGCCGACGAGCCGGTGACCAACGCCCTCGACGGCGACACCACGACGTTCTGGCACAGCCAGTGGTCCCCGGCGATCGCCCTGCCCCACTCGATCACGCTCAACCTGGGCACGGCCACCGTCGTGACCGGCCTGCGCTACCTGCCCCGTCAGGACGGCAACGCGAACGGGACCATCGGGCAGTACCAGGTCGCGGTGAGCACCGACGGGATCGTCTTCGCCACCGCCGCGACGGGCACGTGGGCCGACACGACCGCGGCGAAGACGGTGGGGATCGCGGCGGTGAGCACCCGGTACGTGCGCCTCACCGCGCTGACCGAGGCCGGGGCCCGCGGTCCGTGGACCAGCGTCGCGGAGCTCGACCTGCTCGGGTCGGGCACCGCCACGACGCCGCCCACCACGGTCAACACGACCGGCTCCTGGGGGCCGGTGATCACGTTCCCGATCGTGCCCGTGTCGGCCGTCCTCCTGCCGGGCAACAAGCTGCTCACGTTCTCGGCCTACACCGCCAACTCCTACACCTCGGGCGGGGCCGGGTACACCCAGGCCGCGATCCTCGACCTGACCACCGGCGTCGTCAGCCAGCGGGTGGTCAGCAACACCGGCCACGAGATGTTCTGCTCGGGCATCGCCCTGCTCCCCGACGGCCGCGTCCTGGTCAACGGGGGCAGCAACAGCGGGGCCACCAGCATCTACAGCCCGGCCACCGACGCCTGGACCACCGGGCCGGTCATGAACATCCCGCGGGCCTACGAGGGCGACACCACGCTCTCGACGGGGCAGGTGTTCACCCTGGGCGGCTCGTGGAGCGACGGGGTCGGCGCCACCGGCGGCAAGAACGCGGAGGTCTACACCCCGGACGGCTCCTGGGCCCTGCTGCCGAACGTCAAGGCCACCAGCATCCTGACCGCCGACCCGGCCGGGGTCTACCGGTCGGACAACCACGGCTGGTTCTTCGCCATCGCCGGCGGCGGCGTCTTCCACGCCGGTCCCAGCAAGCAGATGAACTGGTTCACCACGACCGGCAGCGGCACCCAGACCGCGGCGGGCACCCGCGGCGACGACTCCGACGCGATGAACGGCAACGCGGTCCTGTACGACGTCGGCAAGATCTTCACCGACGGCGGCGCCACCGCCTACCAGGACGCGAACGCGACCAGCCACGCCTACACGATCGACATCAGCCGCGGGCCGGGCAGCCCGGTCACGGTGACCCGCCAGCCGGACATGGCGTCCGCCCGGGCGTTCCAGAACAGCGTCGTGCTGCCCGACGGGAAGGTCCTCGTCATCGGCGGGCAGTCCTACCCGGTGCCGTTCACCGACACCGGCTCCGCGATGAGCCCCGAGCTGTGGAACCCGACCACGGGCACGTTCTCGACGATGGCCGCGATGGCGGTGCCGCGCAACTACCACAGCGTCGCGCTGCTGCTGCCCGACGGGCGGGTCTTCTCCGGCGGCGGTGGGCTGTGCAGCGACAGCTGCACGACCAACCACCCCGACGGCCAGATCTTCACCCCGCCGTACCTGCTCAACGCCGACGGCACGCTGCGCACCCGGCCGACCCTCACGTCGGTCCCGACCAGCGCCCACCCGGGCGACGCGATCACCGTCGGCACCGGCGGCGCGGTCACGTCCTTCGACCTGGTCCGGATGGGCGCCGTCACCCACACCGTCGACAGCGACCAGCGCCGCATCCCGCTCGTGTCGACCGCGGCGAGCGCCACGTCCTACTCCCTGGCCATCCCGGCCAGCACGGGCACCGTCGTCCCGGGCAACTACCTGCTGTTCGCCTTCGACGCCGCGGGGACGCCCACCGTCTCGAAGATGATCAACATCCGGTGACCTCCGCGGGGGTCGTCGTCGTCGCTGCTGCGGTGACTGGTGCGGTGACTGGTGCGGTGACGACCGCGGCCAGGGCGGTCGCCCCCGCGAGGGCGTCGGCGTGGGAGGTGTAGAGCGGGGCGAAGCCGAAGCGCGCGAGGTCCGGCGGGCGGGAGTCCGCGATGACCCCGCGCGCGGCGAGGGCGGCCACGACGCGGCGCGCGTCGTCGACCACGACGCTGACCTGGGAGCCGCGCTCGCCCGGTGCGCGCGGGGTGACCACCGGCAGCTGCGGGCACAGCCGGTCCAGGCACTCGAGGAAGAACGTCGTGAGGCTGAGCGACACCGCGCGCACCACCGCGACGTCGACCCCGGCGTAGGCGCCGAGCGCGGCGGCGAGCGCCCGCAGCGACAGCACGTTCGGGGTCCCGATGCGCATGCGTCCGGCGGTCGCGGCGGGGGTGTGGGCGGTCGCCATCGCGAAGGGGTCGGCCGCGGACGTCCAGCCGGGGATGGGGTTCACGAGACCGGCGGCCAGGTGCCGGCGCGCGACGTACACGAACGCCGGCGCCCCCGGGCCGCCGTTCAGCCACTTGTACCCGCAGCCCACCGCGAGGTCGACCCCGTGCTCGTCGAGGCCGACGGGCAGGACGCCGGCGGAGTGCGCGAGGTCCCAGAACGCCAGCGCCCCGGCCCGGTGGGCCGCCGCCGTCAGTCCGGGCAGGTCGTGGAGGCGCCCCGTCCGGAAGTCGACGTGGGACAGCGCGAGGACCGCGACCCGGGCGCCGTCGGCCTCCAGGTGCCCGGCCACCTCGCCGACGGGCCGCTCGACGTAGTCCAGTCCCCGCTGCTCGCAGAGGGCCCGCAGCACGTACCGGTCGGTGGGGAAGCCGTCGGCGTCGGTCAGCAGCACGCGGCGCGCGGGGTCGCGAGCCACGGCGAGCCCCAGCGCCGCCGAGCCCGCCGTGAACAGGTCCACCGACGTCGAGTCGGTCGCGACGACCTGGCCGCGGCCGGCGCCGACGATCGGCGCGATCAGCTCCCCGACGGTCTCCGGCGCCGCCCACCAGCCGGCCGGCGCCCAGCCCACCGGCCGGTCCCAGGACGCGATGAGCGCCCCGCCCCACTCCTCGGTGACGGTCTCGGCGAGGGCCGCGGGCACCGCCGCGGGCAGCGCGCCGAGAGAGTTGCCGTCGAGGTGGACGAGACCCGGGGGCAGCAGGAACGCCGCCCGGCTCGCGCGCAGGGGGCTCGCCGCGTCGAGGGCGGCCGAACGGTCGGCCAGGTCGGCGGTGTCGGCGGTGTCGGCGTGGGTCGGGGTGGTCACGGGCGGGGCCTCTCGCGAGCGGCGGTCAGGAGGTGGTCGGAGGTGGTCGGGACGGGGTTCACCGGGGACGGCAGGCGTCCCCGGCGCTAGCATCAGACGTTGCAGGCGACTGGAGGTACCACCATGTCCGGCCACTCCAAGTGGGCGACGACCAAGCACAAGAAGGCCCAGATCGACGCCAAGCGCGGCGCGGCCTTCGCGAAGCTCATCAAGAACATCGAGGTCGCGGCCCGCACCGGGGGCAACGACCTCGCAGGCAACCCGACGCTGTTCGACGCCGTCCAGAAGGCCAAGAAGAGCTCGGTCCCCAACGACAACATCGAGCGCGCGCTCAAGCGCGGCGCCGGTGAGCTCGCCGGGGGCGTCTCCTACGAGAACATCATCTACGAGGGCTACGCGGCGGGCGGGGTGGCCCTGCTCATCGAGTGCCTCACCGACAACCGCAACCGGGCCGCCAGCGAGGTCCGGGTCGCCGTCACCCGCAACGGCGGGACGATGGCCAGCGCCGGGTCGGTGTCGTTCCAGTTCGCGCGCAAGGGCGTCATCCAGGTGCCGCACGTCGACGGGCTGACCGAGGACGACGTCCTCGCCGCGGTGCTCGACGCGGGCGCCGAGGAGGTCAACGACGAGGGCGACAGCTTCGAGGTCGTGTCCGAGCCGACCGACCTCGTCGCGGTGCGCACCGCCCTGCAGACGGCGGGCATCGACTACGACTCCGCGGACGCCGCCTTCGTGGCCGACGCGACCGTGACCGTGGACGAGAGCGACGCCCTCAAGGTCTTCAAGGTCATCGACGCCCTCGAGGAGTGCGACGACGTCCAGAACGTCTACTCGAACGTCGACGTCCCCGACGAGGTCCTCGCCGCCGTCGGCTGACACCGAGCCCGGCCATCGGCTGATCGGTCGGAGCCCGCCTCTCGTCGCCGCTGCGGCCACCGGTTCTGCGCGGTGGCCCACGGCCGACCGGCGGCCCCGGTCCGTGCCGCGCACCGACCGGCCCGGTCAGGGCGTCGCCGGCTCGCAGCGGCCGGCGGTGGCCGGCGGTGGCCGGCGCGGGTGCCCGGGTCGCGAGCTGCGGGCCGTCTGTGCCGGGACAGACGCTCGGCCGCCTCCCAGCCACCGACCCGGCCCCGGCCATCGCCCTCGGGCGGACCTGATCGAGCCGCGACCGAGGCGCCGGCGCCCGCCGGGCCAGGAGGCGGACACATCCAGGACGACCTGGTACCGGAGCGACCGGTGAGACACCTCAACCGCACCACCCGCCCCAACTCGTCCTCGACGTGTTCGACGACGAGGCGCCGGCGGCCGGTCCCAGGCGGGTGCCCGCCGGTCCCCGGCGCCGCCCGCGACCGTCGTCCCCACCCGGACGGACCGCGCCCGGCGTCCGCCCCACCCCCGTGGACGACCCCCGGCGGCGGCCCCGCCGCAACCACCGCCACCACCACCCGGGGTGGAGCCGGTCCGCTCGTCCGGGTGCTGCCTGTCCTCCGGGACGGTGCTCGGCAGGTGGGTCATCGGCCGCCCGCGCCGCCGGGTGCGTGTCCTGGCGGGCGCCGGTGGCTGAACCCCCTACGGTGTCGAACGTCCGTTCGAGAACGCCAGGGGGTCGAACCCGGTCAGGAGGTCGCCGTGCGGGTCCTCGGCGTCGACCCCGGCCTCACCCGCTGCGGTCTCGGGGTCGTCGACGGCGGCGCGGGAGCCAGGCCGGTGCTGGTCGACGTGACCGTCGTGCACACCGAGCCGACCACGGTGACCGGGCTGCGGCTGCTCGCGATCGACGAGGTGCTCGGGGTGTGGCTGGACCGCCACCGCCCGGACGTCGTCGCCCTCGAGCGCGTCTTCGCCCAGCACAACCTGCGCACGGTGATGGGCACCGCCCAGGCGAGTGCCCTGGTGCTCGCCGCGGCCGCGCGGCGCGGGCTCCCCGTCGCCTGGCACACCCCGAGCGAGGTCAAGGCGGCGGTCGCGGGCAGCGGCCGCGCGGACAAGGCGGCGGTCGGGGCCGCGGTGACCCGCATCCTCGGCCTCACCGAGGTGCCGAAGCCCGCCGATGCCGCCGACGCGATCGCGCTCGCGGTCTGCCAGCTCTGGCGCGGTCCGGGCCAGGCGCGCCTCGCGGCGGCCGAGCAGGCCGGGGCCCGCCAGCTCGCGGCGCACGTCCAGGCGGCGGCCGCGAACCGGGCCGCGCTCCGCCGGACCGCCTCGTGATCGCGGCGGGCGCCTGCCGCTGCACCACCCCCACGACCGACGCCCCCACGACCGACGCCCCCACGACGAACGACCGGATCGGAGCCGTCTCGTGATCGCCTCCGTGCGGGGCCGGGTGCTCAGCCGGTCCGGGGACACCGCGATCGTCGAGGTCGGCGGCATCGGGCTCGCCGTCCAGTGCACCCCGGACACCCTGGCGGCCCTCGTCGACGGCGCGCAGGCGGTGCTGCAGACCGCGCTCGTCGTCCGCGAGGACTCCCTCACCCTGTTCGGTTTCGCCGACACCGACGAGAAGTCGGTGTTCGAGACCCTCCAGACGGCCACCGGGATCGGGCCGCGCCTCGCCCAGGCCGCGCTCGCGGTGCTCCGGCCCGACGCGATCCGCCGCGCGGTCGCCACCGACGACCTGGCGACCCTGGTCAAGGTCCCCGGCATCGGCCGCAAGGGCGCGCAGCGTCTCGTCGTCGAGCTCAAGGACCGCCTCGGCCCGCCGCTCGGGGGCGTCGGCGCGACCGCCGGGCCGGGGGTCCCGGCGGGGCCGGCGTGGCACGGCCAGGTCGAGGCGGGGCTGCTCAACCTGGGCTGGCCGGCGCGGGAGGTGACGGGCGTGCTCGACGAGCTCGCCGCGGACCCGGAGACCCCGACGGGGGTCGGCGACGTCCTGCGCGCCGCCCTGCGGGTCCTGGACCGGGGCTGAGGTGGCCGCGCGCGGGGTGGTCGACACCGAGCCGGAC
>CAXSIB010000077.1:0-10868 GCA_964237095.1 uncultured Actinomycetales bacterium | reverse complement strand
GGGCCTGGACCACCGGGAGGGGCTGGTGCGCCGGGTTGGCGGTGATGAAGTGGGGCATCTGGAAGTCGTTCCAGGACGCGAGGAACGCGAAGATCCCCACCGTGGCGTTCATCGGGGCCAGCAGCGGCATGATCATCTTCCGGAACACCGACCACGTCGAGCACCCGTCCATCCGGGCGCTCTCCTCGAGCTCGAGGGGGATCGACCGGAGGAACGCGGAGTACAGCAGGACGTTGAACGACAGCCCGAACAAGATGTGCAGGATCGCCACCCCGGCCGGGTTGTCGATCCCGAACTTCGCGGTGAGGCTGATCTGGGGCAGCGCGATGACCGGGAACGGGATGAACATCGCCGCCAGCAGGTAGAAGTACACCCACCGGAACGCGCGGTGCTCCCAGTTCCGGACGATCGCGTAGGCCGCCACCGAGCTGAGCAGGAGCTCACCCGCCACCGCGACCAGCGTGATGAGCGCCGACCAGAACAGGGCCTTCGGGAAGTGCGTGAGGGTCCATGCGGTCCTGAAGTTGCCGAGGTCCAGCGGCCACGGCAGTCCGAACCCCGTTCCCACCACGGCCTGCTGGGCCGTCTTCAGCGACATGGAGATCGCGAAGTAGAACGGGATGATGACCGTGAGGGCGGCGATGCACATGAGGACGGTCAGTCCCCAGTTGACGTGCCCCTCCTCGTCGGTGAGCCGACGCCGCTTGTTCTTGCGGAACTCCGGCGGAGCGACCGGGATCCTCGTCGAGTCCTGGAGCAGTGCCATCAGAGCGAGACCCCCCGGCGACGGATGAGCGAGAGCTGCATGAGCGAGAACACGACCGCGACGATGAAGAACACAACCGCGTTGGCCATCTGGTAGGCGTAGTCACCGCTGGTGAAACCGGTGAAGATCGTCATGGTCACGCTCATCGTCGACGTCCCGGGACCGCCGTTGGTGAGGGCGACGATCACCTCGTAGGCGTTGAGGAAGCCCTTGAAGCCGAGGATCGTGTTGATGATGAGGTAGCCGAACACCAGCGGGAACGTGATCTGGGTGAACTTGCGCCACGAGGTCGCCCCGTCGATCGAGCCGGCCTCGTAGACCTCGGTCGGGATCGCGAGCAGGCCCGCCAGGTAGATGATGATCGCCCCGGGGCACGCCTGCCAGGCGCTGACGATGATGATCGCGAGAGTGGCCAGGTGCGGCGACGCCAGCGCGCTGGACTGCAGGAACCCGATGTGCAGCGTCGTGGCGATGGCCGGGAGCGAGGTCGAGAAGAAGTAGTTGAAGACGTAGGCGATGACGAGGCCCGAGATCACCATCGGGACGAAGAAGGTCCCCCGCAGCCCGACCTTCCACTTGATCCTCGAGTTCAGCCCCATGGCGAGGGACAGCGCGATCACGTTGACCACGACCGTCGTGATCACCGCGAACACGAGCGTGAACGCGTACGAGTGCAGCACGTTGGGGTCGCTGAACAGCGAGACGTAGTTGGTCAGCCCCACCCAGTGCCAGCCGCCGTAGCCCACGAAGTTGGTGAAGCTGTAGACCACGCCGATGGCCGCCGGCACCATGATGAACAGGGTGAACAGCGCGACGACCGGCACGAGCATCAGGTAGTAGGTCTTGTCGATCCCGCGCGGCTTGCGGCGGGTCGCGGTCCGCGAGGTCGCGGCGGTCGCGCTCCTCGACACGGCCCGCGTGGCGGTGGTGGCCATCAGTGCCTCCTGCTGGACGGGGTGGGTCGAGGTGCGGTGGGTCGGCGGGCCGGCATCAGGCCTCCAGCCGCTTGGCCAGCCGGCGCCAGTCGTCGTCGATGCTCCGGAGCGCGGCCGGCGCCTTCTTCGACAGGACCATCTGCTGCACGTAGTTGTTGATCGGGATGTCGGTCGGGATGTAGCCGCTGATGAACGGGTAGGACTTGCCCGCCCTGACGTAGGGCTCGAGCCCGGCGATCCGGGCGTCGGTCTCGGTGGGGGCGTCGGTCAGCGGGGAGAACGCGAGGTTGACCTTGTTGTAGGTGTTGATGACCGACGGGCGCATGAGGTAGCTGAGCATCGTCCGGGCGGCCTTCTGGTTCCTGCTCGCGACCGGGATCCAGCAGGCCAGGTCCAGGTTGACCATGCACTTGGTGTCGGCCGCGTCGTCGGTCGCCGGGAGCGGGAAGCAGCCCACCTTCAGCTTCGGGTTCGCGGTGGCGATCTCCCCGATCGCCCACGGGCCCTGCAGGTACATCGCCCCCTTGCCGGCGGCGAAGGCGGCGTTGCCGTCGGCGTAGCCGCGGCTGGCCGCGTCACCGTTGCAGTAGGCCGCCAGCTGCAGCATCTTCTCGGCCGCCGGGCCGAAGGTCCGCTCGAAGGAGACCTCGCTGTCCGGGCCGATGTCGCTGCCCTGAGCCGTCAGCTTCTCGAAGAAAGTCGCGACGTCGACGGACCCGCCGCCCACGTAGTCGAACAGGCCCTGGGACAGGGTCCAGCTGTCCTTGTAGGTCCCGTAGACCGGCGTGACGCCGGCGGACCTGAACGTCTCGCACGCGGCGATCAGCTGCGACCAGGTGGTCGGGACCTCGACCCCGTGCTTCTCGAACAGGTCGATGTTGTAGACGACCCCTTCGGCCGCCACCGAGTACGGCAGCGCGTTGACCTGACCCGGCTGGTAGGGCGTGATCAGTGCCTGGACCGCGGGCGAGATCGCCTTCGCCTCCGGCATGTCGGACAGGTCCGTCAGCACCCCCCGGGTGACGAACACCTGGCTGTTGATGTTGAAGTTGTCGCAGTCCAGGTCGGGCGGGTTCCCCCGCACGAACTCGGCGATCAGGCTGCTGGTGAAGTCGTGGGATGCGGTCACCCCCGACTGGCTCCGGTTGAACTGCGCCACGACGGTGTCGAAGTACGGCACGACCTCCGGCTTGGTCTCCTCGAACCGGATCGAGGTCCGGCCGGCGGCCTCCGCCGACGAGCAGGCCGCCAGCAGCGGGCCCGCCGCCGCGGTCGCCCCGAGGGCGCCGAACGCCTGCAGCAGTGATCGCCGCCCCAGGGCCGTCCCCCGGATCCGGGGCCGGATGGCCGGCCCGTCTCCGACCGTGACGCCCGCACGCCGGGCGTGGTCCGCTGTTCCCACTGCGACTCCTTCGTCACCATGACGTGCCCACCGCGAGCGGTCGCGGCGCGGACGTCCCCCCGTCGTCGACCCGGATCTAAACCCAGGGCCTGGCGATAGTGTGGTGAGATACCCGCGAGGGTGTCAAGAGTCGACGCATGTCAAACGGGGGGGAGCGTGGCGGAGATCACCGCGCCCGCACCGGAGTCGGTGGCGCGGCGGCTCAACACGTCGGCGCTGCTGGCGTCGCTGCGCCGGTCCGACGTCCTCACGGTCAGCGAGCTCGTCGCCGGTACCGGCCTCTCCCGGGCGACGGTCCACTCGGCCTGTACCGACCTCGTGCGCCGCGGCTGGGTCGAGGAGCTGCCGTCGGTCCGGGAGGAGGGCGCCACCGTCGGACGGCCGTCACGGCGTTTCCGGTTCGCCGCGGGCGCCGGCCGGGTGCTCGGCATCGACGTCGGCGACACCCATCTGGGGATCCTGCTGGCCGACCTGCGCGGCACGGAGCTGATCGCCCGGCGGATCCGCCTGCCCCGGCGCCGGACCACGGCCGCCGACCGCCTCGAGCGCCTCGCCGGTCTGGCCGCCGAGGTCCTCGCCGACGCCGGGGTGGGCCCCGCGGACGTGCTCGCCGCCGGGATCGGCCTCGCGGCCCCGGTCAGCCGGGACGGGCGGGTCGTCGGCTTCGGGTCGGAGAGCGCCAACCCCTACTGGAAGCTGTTCCAGACCGAGCCGCAGGCGGTCGGCGCCGCGCTCGGCGGGGTCACCGCGCTGCTCGCGAACGACGCGGACCTCGCCGTGCTGGCCGAACGGTGGCGGGGGAGGGCGTGCGGGCTGGACGACGTGGTCGTCCTGCTCGGCGGCGACCGGCTCGGCGCCGGGCTGATGGAGGGTGGCCGGCTGCTGCACGGGCACTCCGGGGGCGCCGGGGAGATGTCCTTCCTCGACCCCTTCATGGACGGCCGGTCCGCCCACGGCTTCGCCCACCTGGCTCGGACCTGGGCCCGCCAGCTGGTCGACGACGGACACGTCTCGACCCTCGGGCGGCCCGCGGGCCGGACCGGCGGGCGCGCCGCGGCCATCACCACCGAGGACGTGTTCGTCGCCGCGGCGGGCGGTGACGAGGTCGCCCGCGAGGTCCTCGCGCGGCTCGCCGCCCGCGTGGCCCAGGTCGTCGGGGCGGTGTCGGTCCTGCTCGACCCGGAGGTCGTGGTCATCGGCGGCCCGATCGCCGAGTCCCTGCAGGTGATCCGCGGGGACGTCGAGCGGCGGCTCGCCGTCCTCGTCCCCCACCCCCCCGGGCTGCGGTTCTCGAACCTGGGCGATCGGATCGTGACCCTGGGGGCGGTCCGTCTCGCCCTCGACCACGTCGAGCAGCACGCACTGGACATCGACCTGCCGGACCACGGCTGACCTCGAGTGGCGTGTTCCACCGCTCAGCGGGTGGGACACGCCAGTCGGCGGGCCGGCCGGCCCGGTCGCGGCCGGGATCAGCCCGGATCGGCCGGCTCAGCTCGGATCAGCCCCGGGGGCCGTCCGGGGACGGGCCGGTCGCCGGCGGGGTCGCCGGCGGGGCGGCGGCCGGGGTCACCGCGAGGGTCTCCAGCGCGATCCGGACCGCCGCCTCGAGCTGCGGGTCGCGGCCGGCGGCCAGGTCGGCCGGGGTGTGCACGACCTCGACGTCGGGGTCGACGCCGTGGTTCTCCACGCCCCAGCCGGGCCCTTCGAACCAGTGCGCGTACCTGGGCTGGTTGACGGTCGTGCCGTCGACGAGGACGTACTTGCTGTCGATGCCGATCACCCCGCCCCAGGTGCGCTCGCCGATGACCGGCCCGATCCCCATCGCCTGCGCGACGACGTTGACGATGTCGCCGTCGGAGCCCGACCACTGGTTGGCGATCAGCACCACCGCACCGCGCGGGGCGTCGTGCGGGTAGCGGGAGTCCTCCATGCCCCGCGTCCGCGCCCAGCCGACGACGCGGCGCGCGAGCTTCTCGATCACCAGCTCCGAGGTGTGGCCGCCCTTGTTCTCCCGGACGTCGACGACGAGGCCCTCGAACGCCGTCTCCAGGCGGAGGTCGCGGTGCAGCTCGGCCCAGCCGGAACCGACCATGTCGGGCACATGGACGTACCCGAGGCGCCCGCCGGACAGCTCGCGCGTCGCCGCCCGGCGGCCGGACACCCAGTCGTGGTAGCGGATCGGGACCTCGTCGGCGATCGGGACGACCACGACCGTCCGCGGCGCCGAGCCGTCGGCGGGGGCGATCGTCAGCTCCACCGGGCGGTCCACCGTACCGACCAGCAGGGCGTTCGGGCCGTCGCCCGCGGCGACCGCACGGCCCGCGACCGCGAGCAACGCGTCCCCGGGACCGACCCCCACCGCGGGCGCGGCCAGGGGCGAGCGGGCCCGCGGGTCCGAGCTCTCCCCGGGCAGCACCCGCGCCACCCGCCAGGTCCCGTCGGCGTCGCGGCGGAGGTCCGCGGCGAGCAGACCCTGCTTGCGCGCCGGGTCCGGGTGCGGCTGCGGGCGGACGTAGGCGTGCCCGGTCGCGAGCTCGCCCTGGGTCTCCCACAGCAGGTCGACGAGGTCGTCGGCGGTGGCGATCGCGTCCAGCAGCGGCTCGTACCGCGCCCGGGCCGCCGCCCAGTCGACGCCGTCGAGGTCCGCGCGCCAGAAGTTGTCGCGCATCCGCCGCCAGGCCTCGCCGAACTCCTGCCGCCACTCCACCGCCGGGTCGAGGCGGACCTGGACCCGCTCGAGGTCGACCACGACCCGGTCCGAGGACCCCGGCTCGGCGTCCTCGGGCGTCGGCGCCGGCCGGGTCGCGGGGACGACGACCAGGTCGTCGTGGTCGCGGACGACCAGGCGGGTGCCGTCACCGGACACGGTGAAGGAGTCCACCGCCGGGACGAGGGTCCGCGCCGTGCGCGACGCGAGGTCGAACCGCTCGAGCACCGGGCGGGCCTCGTCGTCGCCCAGGGTGGGGCGGTCGTCGCCGAGGACGCCGGCGGGCTGGGCGCGGAGCCAGGCGAAACCACCCGCCACGGCCCGCAGGCCGGTCAGGACGCCCGCGGCGACGGGGAACGGCCGGATCCGGTCGGCGAGCCCGCCCGGGTCGACCACCGTCCGCGGCGGGACCGGGGTCGCGGTCGCGGTCGCGGTCGACTCGCTGCCGGCCGCCTCGTCCGCGGCCGGCGGCTCACCGGGGAGGCTGCCGTCCGCGGTCCGCCCGGGCCCGGACGGGTCGAACGGGGACGGCGTCGACGCGCCGAGGGGCACGAGGTGGGGACGCCAGCCGCCGACGAACGCCATGTCGAAGGAGACGGTGTCGTAGAGCGGGTCGAAGCTGCGCATCGACAGGAACGCCAGGTGGGCGCCGTCGGCGGAGAACGCCGGGTGGGTGTCGGAGAACCGCATCGGCGTCACGTCGACGACGTCACCGACCGGGGTCGCGCCGTCGAGGGCGGTCAGGCGGATGTGGGAGAGCGGCTCCGGACCGGGGTGGGACCAGGCGAGCCAGGCAGAGTCGGGAGCGAACACGAGCCCGGTGACCTCGCCGTCCACCGACCGCGCGACCTCGTGCACCGCGCCGGTCGCGACGTCCACGGCCAGCACGCGCCCGTCGTGGACGGCGGCCGCGAGCACCGCGCCGTCCGGGGACGCGACCAGCTCGAGGACGGTGCCCACCTCGCCCGTCGCGTACGTGACGGTGCCGGCGGACCCGGGGGTGGCTGCACCGTCGGACGACTCCGCGGTGACGACGATGCCGTCCTCGCCGCCGGCGTCACCGACCCACGCGACCCGGCCCGTGCGCCCGAGCACCACCGGGAGCCGGCCCCGCGAGGGCTCGGTCTCCGGTGGGGTGAGCAGTCGCGCGGGACCGTCGCGGTGGGGGAGCCACTGGATCGTGCTGCGGACCTCGAGGACGCTGGCCCGGGCGGTGTGGTCCGGTGCGACCGCGCTGACGGCACCCTTCGCGGGCAGCAGCCGGGGCGCGCGCGACGTCCGCGGGCCGCCGAGGGAGACGTCCAGGCGCACCGGGACCGCGACGGAGCCGGCCGAGGTGGGGTCGAGGTCGTCGAGGCGCCACAGCTCGCCCCCGCTGCACCAGACGACCCGGGTCCCGTCGGAGCTCGCGTGGCGGACGTAGGAGTCGGAGTCGGTGTGCCGCACCAGGTCCGCCCGCGTCGGGGTGACCCCGGCGGCCGGGACGGGCAGCGACCACAGCTGGCCCGAGCCGTCGTGGTCGCTGACGAACGCGAGGCGCCCGCCGGCCGTCCACACCGGGTTGACCAGGCCCGAGGTCAGGTCGGCAAGCAGCCGGGCGAAGTCCCCGGCACCCGCCGGGTCGAGCCACAGCACGGACGCGGTGCCCCCGCGGTAACGCTTGCGCCAGGCCGGCTCGGACAGCGTCGGGGTCGAGACGAGCACGCCCGGGCCGCCCGGCTCCAGAGCCGCGGCGGCGACCAGCCCCCACGGCAGGACCTCGCCCGGGCCGGTCGTCAGCGACAGCGGGCGCGCGACCGCCCGGTTGGTCGCGGCCTGCCCGTAGGTCGAGGTCACCAGCAGGTCCCCGTCGGGGCGCCAGCCGAGCACCGCGGTCCGCGTCGCGCCCCACCAGGTCAGCCGCCGGGCGACCCCGCCCGCGGCCGGCGCGCAGAAGACCTCGGGCGCGCCCTCGCGGGTCGACGTCCAGGCGACCGTCGCGCCGTCGGGGGAGAAGCGCGGGCCCGCGGCGGGGGCGTGGTCGTCGGACAGCCGCCACGCGCGGCCGCCCGCGACCGGCGCGACCCAGACGTCGTCCTCGGCGACGAACGTGACGAGGTCGCCGTGCAGGTGCGGGTGGCGCAGGTACGAGGGGGTCGGCACGCCCGGAGGCTATCGAGGCCGCGACCGGCGTCTCCCGGCATTCCGCCCTCGGCCCACGACGACCCGACGGCTCGCCGCGCCCCGGCCGCCGGGACCTTCCTCAGGCGGCCCAACGCAGGACCAGCGGGTCCCGGCGGCGCGCCAGCTCGAGGTACTCCGCGCGGGTCGCCGGCGGCACCGGCGCGAACGGCAGCCGGGTGGTGTCGCTGCCGATCACCCCGCCCGCGGCGAGCAGGATCTTCGCGGCCGCCAGCCCGCACTGGCGGTTCTCGTAGTTGATCATCGGCAGGTGGGCCTCCCAGAGGTCGACCGCCTCGTCGCGGCGCCCGCCCCGGTGCGCCCGGACGACCCGGCCGAGCACGTCGGGGATCGCGACGCTGCACATCGTCCCGACCGCGCCGGCGTCGAGGTCGGGGATCAGCGTGATCGACTCCTCGCCGTCGAACGGACCGGGCAGGTCGTCCCCGGCCAGGCCGATCAGCGCACGCAGCTTCGACGCCGCCCGGGCGACCTCGACCTTGGCGTACCGGACCAGCGGGATCTCCCGGGCGAGGCGCGCGATCAGCGCCGCCGGCAGCGGCGTGGTCGACATCGGCGCGTCCTGGACCATCACCGGGATCTCCAGGCCGTCGCACACGCGGTGGAACCACTCCACGACCGCGTCCTCGGCGACCGCCATGGTCATCCCGAAGAACGGCGGCATCATCATCACCATCGCCGCCCCGCGGGCCTGGGCGTCGAGGTTGCGGGCGTGGGTGGCACGGGCGCTGTAGTGGCTCGTGGTCACGACGACCGGGATCCGGCCGGCGGCGTGCTCGCAGATGTCGGCCACCAGCACGGCGCGCTCGTCGTCGGTCAGGGAGAACTGCTCGGAGTAGTTCGCGAGCACGCACATGGCGTCCGAGCCGGAGTCCACCAGGTAGTCCGTGACGCGCCGCTGCCCGGGCAGGTCGAGGTCCTCGGCGGCGTCGAACACGGTGGGGACGACGGGGACCACCCCGGTGATCAGCGTGCTGGGGGTCGTGCTGGCGGTCGTGCTGGCGGTCACGAGCCTGCCTCCCGGCGGTGGTCACGGCGGTTGCTGTCCCGGATCGACAGCCGGCGGCCCTTCATCAGCCGCCCGGGTCCCGTCGGGGCCGTCAGACGTCGATGCCGGACAGCTTGGCAGCCGTCCCGGATCGGTCGTCACGGCCGGGTCGCGGCGAGGCCGGCCAGGACGCCGACGACCTCGGCGGGCGCCGGCATCGCGGCGATGTCCGCGGCGATCCCGCGGGCGGCGGCCCGGAAGGACGGCTCCCCGAGCAGCCTCCCGACGGCGGTGCGGATCGCCGCGGGGTCGGCCTCGCCGGGGAGCAGGGCGAGCGCCGCACCGCCCGGACCCCGGCCCCGGCGTTGCGGAACTGGTCGGCCGCCTGCGGCAGGCACAGCTGGGGCAGGCCGTGGGCGAGGGCGCCCAGGAAGGTGCCCGACCCACCGTGGGACACGACGACGTCGCAGCGGGGGAACACCAGGGTCTGGGCGACCCAGCGTTCGACGACGACGTGGGCGGGCTGCGGTCCGAGGCCGGCCGGGTCGCCCTGCGGTCCGACGGTGGCGAGGAGCCGCCCGGGGAGGTCGGCGAGCGCGTCGATCGCCGCCCGGAGCGGGGCCGGGTCGCGGGCGATGGTGCCGAGGGTGAGGTAGACGAGCGGCCCCGCACCGCCCCGCCCCCCGTCGCCGCCTCCGTCGAGCCCGGCGGGCAGCGGCGCCTCGGGGCCGGCGTACGGCACGGGCCGCAGCGGCTGCCGGACCCGGACGTGGTCGAGGGGCACCGGCTGGACCGCCGCCGGGCAGATGTCGAGGAACGTGCCGCCGAAGCAGCCGGCGTACGGCGGGACCGGCCGGCCGTGTTCGGCCCAGAGCCCCGCCAGCCGTCGCCCGGCCTCGGTGACGAAGGCGGCCGGGACCGCGCCGCCGAAGGACTGCATCGCGGTCGGCACCCCCAGGACCGCGCCGACCAGCGGTGCCGCGAGCTCGCCCTGCTCGTGGAGCAGGAGGTCCGGTCGCCAGTCGCGAGCCAGGGGCAGTAGATCGGCAGCCATCGGCGGGGCGTACCCGTCCCCGAACATCGACGGGAACATGAAAGCGGCCCGGCCCGCCGGCGGGAGCTCGTCGGCGCGACGGCGCAGCCGCTCGACGAGCGCGTGCAGCGGCGGCCCGTCCAGCCCGGCGGCGGTGGTCGCGAGACCCGCCTCGGCCACCAGCACACCGGCGGCGGCCCGGGTGGCCCAGAGCACCTCGTGACCCGCGTCCTGCAGCGCCCGCGCGAGCGGGACCAGCGGGAGGACGTGCCCGTGGTCGCCGGTCGAGGAGATCAGCACCCGCACGCCGCACCTCCTGCCGAGCCGCCGCGTCTCGGAGGGACGACCGCCGCTGCCGCCGGTGTACACGACGGCGGGCGTCAGCCGGCGGGACGGACGGCGGGGTCCCGTAGCGTCCGGCGTCCACGGGCGACCGGACCGGCGCAGACCCGCCGGTGATCCCGACCCGAGCCCGGGAGGGCAGGACCTCATGGCGCACCGAGCTCTCCGGGCGGGTGCGGCGGCGGCCGCGCTGGCGGCCGGGATCGCCGTCACCCGACGGTCCCACCTGCACCCGACGACGCCCTGGTGGGCGGGCCGGGTCGGGCGGACCGGGCTCCGGCGGGCCGACCTCCCGATGGTCGGGGTCGTCCTCGGTGTGGCGGCGGCGGTGCTCGCCGCCGCCGGGCGCCGGGGAGCCGCCGGCCAGCTCGCGGCCCTCGCCGTCGCCCTCACCGACCCCCGCGCCCTGGCCATGGCGATCGCGCTGCTCCTGGGCGAGCACGCGGCCGCGGCCGAGGCTCTGTTCGGTCTCCTGGCGCGGGAGTCGCCCGGCCGTCACGCGGTAGCCCCCGCG
>CAXSIB010000076.1:0-10942 GCA_964237095.1 uncultured Actinomycetales bacterium | reverse complement strand
TCCTGCTGAGCTTCTTCGTGATCTCCCGGCTCTGGATCAGCCACCACGCCCTGTTCGAGCACGTCCACGCCTACGACGCCGCCCTCATGTGGTGGACCCTCGCGTGGGCACTCACCATCGTGTTCCTGCCGTACCCGACGGAGCTGGTGGCCGACCGGGGCAGCGAGGTCGCGGTCCACGTGCTCTACATCGGGACCATGACGCTGAGCAGCGGCTGCCTGACGGTGCTCACGGTGCTGGTGTCGCGACGGCCGGAGCTGCGCGGCGAGGACCACCGCCGACCGGTGCAGGCCGACATCGCGATCATCTCGACCGCCTGTTTCGTGGTGGCGTTCGTGGTCGGCGTGACCATCCACCCCATCGGGTACTACGCCCTGCTCGTCCTGCTCCTGCAGAACTGGCTCACCCGGGTGTGGCGGCGCCACGTCCGCCGACACCGACCTCCGCGACCTCCCCGGACGCCGGGTGCAGCTCCGTCAGGGCCGGGGCCGCAGCCAGTCCATCGCGTCGCGGCCGCGGACGACGGGGGTCTCCAGGGAGCCGATCCCCTCGATGTCGATCGCGACGACGTCGCCGTCGGCGAGGCTGAACGGCAGCTCCGGGACGAGTGAGGTCCCGGTGGAGAGCACTGCTCCCGCGGGGAAGACGTCGGCGCGGAACAGGTGCTCGACGAGGGACTCCAGGCTGCGGCGCAACCCCGACGTGCTGGCCTCACCCGACCACGCGAGGGCGCCGTCGCGGGTGATCCGGAGGCTGATCCCCAGCGCGTACGGGTCGGGCACCTCCCAGACGGGTCTGATGCCCGGGCCGAGCGCACACGAGCCGAGGTAGGTCTTGGCCTGCGGCAGGTAGAGCGGGTTCTCCCCCTCGATCGACCGCGAGCTCACGTCGTCGCAGACCGCGTACCCGACGATCTCCGCGTCGGCGTTGACCACGACGGCCAGCTCGGGCTCGGGGACGTCGATCGTGGAGTCCACCCGGATCGACACGGGCGAGCCCGGGCCGACGACCCGCCAGGCGGCCGCCTTGAAGAACAGCTCCGGGCGCTCGGCGTCGTAGACCCGGTCGTAGACGCCGGCCTCGCGCTCGCTCTCCGCCATCCGCGCGGTCTTCGAGCGCTCGTAGGTGACGCCGGCGGCCCACACCTCCGTGAGGCCGTCGATCGGCGCGAGCACCCGCACCGACTGCAGGGCCGCGCCGGGCTGTTCCCGGGCCCGGTCGACCAGGCCGCGGATCCGCTCGTGCGGCAGTCCGAGCAGCGCCGACAGGGCGAGCCCGCCCGGCAGCGGCCAGACCCGGCCGGCGTCGAGGACGCCGCCGTGGGCCGTGCCGGAACCGTCGTCGTAGCGGATCAGGTACACCGCGCACCGCTCCCCTCGACCACCGAAGGTGCCCTCATCAGTGGGAGTCCCGCGGGACCGCGGACCCGCGCGAGCCCTGCAGGAAGTCGAAGTCCGCGCCGGCGTCGGCCTGTAGCACGTGCTGGGTGTAGAGCCACGTGTAGCCGCTGCCGTAGACCGGCTCGGCCGGCTTCCAGTCCGCGCGCCGGGCGTCGAGCTCGGCGTCGTCGACGTTCAGGGTGAGCGCCCGGCCGACGACGTCGACCGTGATCGTGTCCCCGGTCCGGACGAGGGCGAGCGGGCCGCCGACCGCGGACTCCGGGGTGACGTGCAGGAGCACGGTCCCGAACGCGGTGCCGCTCATCCGGCCGTCGGAGATCCGGATCATGTCGGTCACGCCGGCCTGGATCAGCTTGGTGGGCAGGACGACGTTGGCGACCTCGGGCATGCCGGGGTAGCCGCGCGGGCCCGAGCCGCGGATGACGAGGACGTCGTCGGCGGTGACGTCCATGTCCGGGTCGTCGGCGACCGCGTGGTAGTCCTCGACGGAGTCGAACACCAGCGCCCGCCCGGTGTGCTGCAGCAGGGCCGGGGTCGCGGCGGACCGCTTGACCACCGCCCCGCCCGGGGCGAGGTTCCCGCGCAGGACCGCGGTCCCGGTGTCGGCGGGCTGCAGCGGGGTCGCGAACGGCCGGATCACCTCGGTGTTCCAGTTCTCCGCGTCGGCGACGTTCGCGCCCATCCCCTGTCCGGTCACCGTGATCGCGTCGCGGCGCAGCAGGCCGGCGTCGTCGAGGGCCCGCAGGACGACGGGCAGGCCGCCGGCGTAGCAGAAGTCCTCCATGAGGAAACGGCCCGACGGCAGGAGGTCCACCAGCGTCGGCACCGGGCGTGCGACGGTGTCGAAGTCGTCCAGGCTCAGCTCGACGCCGATCCGGCCGGCCAGGGCGAGCAGGTGGATGATCGCGTTGGTGGAGCCGCCGATCGCCGCGGTGGCGACGATCGCGTTCTCGAAGGCCTCGCGGGTGAGGATCGCACTCGGGCGCAGGTCCTCGTGGACCATCTCGACGATCCGCCGGCCCGCGGTCTGGGCGATCTCGTAGCGGCGGGAGTCCACCGCCGGCCAGGTGGCCGACCCGGGCAGCTGCATGCCCAGGGCCTCGGCCACACAGGCCATCGTCGACGCGGTGCCCATCGTCATGCAGTGCCCGTTGGAGCGGGACATGCAGCCCTCGGCGACCTGGCAGTCGGCCTGCGTCATCCGCCCGGCCTTCAGCTCTTGCTCGAACTTCCACACGTGGGTGCCCGAGCCGATGTCCTCGCCGCGGAACTTGCCGTTCAGCATCGGCCCGCCGGTGACCATCAGCGCGGGCAGGTCGACCGACGCCGCGGCCATCAGCAGCCCGGGCGTGGTCTTGTCGCAGCCGGACAGCAGGACCACGCCGTCCAGGGGGTTGGCCCGGATCAGCTCCTCGGCCTCCATCGCCAGCAGGTTGCGGTAGAGCATCGCGGTGGGCCGGAGCATGGTCTCCCCGAGCGCCATCGTCGGGAACTCCAGCGGCCAGCCGCCGGCCTGCCACACCCCCCGCTTCACCGACTCCGCGACCCGGTGCAGGTGGGCGTTGCACGGCGCCAGCTCCGACCAGGTCGTCGCGATCCCGATCACCGGTCGGCCGTCGAACACCTCCGGCCCGAAGCCCTGGTTGCGCATCCAGGAGCGGTAGATCATCCCGGGGCGGCCCTGGGCGGCGAACCACGAGCGGCTGCGCAGCACCCGCCCGCCGTCCTCGGCGCGGCCGCTGCCGGCGACCGCGGCCGTCGGGTCGGAGTCGTCCTGGCCGGGCTCGGGGTCGATCTGGATGACCCCCGCCGGCGGGGACGGCACCGGGGGCTCGGTCGGCTCGGTCGGCTGCGGGCTCATCGAGGACTCCCTGACTCGGACGTTGAGGCGGTCCTGACCCTAGCCATGCTGCCGGGGGCGACCCGCGGCTCGGGGGTGTGCCCGCCGTGGCCGCGGGGGACGATGGTTCCATGACCGAGACGACCTGGCGCCCCACCGAGGGCGACCCCCTGCTGATCCTGGCGATGGACCACCGCGAGTCCCTCGGCAAGAAGGTCTTCGGCGTGGTGGACGACGCCCCCAGCCCGGATCAGACCCTGGCCATCGAGACCGCCAAGCGCCTGACCTACGCGGGTCTGGCCGCGGTCCGCGACCGGCTGCCCCTGGGCCGGGCCGGGGTCCTCGTGGACGAGCGCTACGGCTCCGACGTGATCACCGAGGCGAAGGTCGACGGCACCGTGCTCGCGATCCCGGTCGAGCGCAGCGGGCGGGACTGGTTCACCCTGGAGTACGGCGCCGAGTGGACCGAGCACGTGCAGGGCAACGACCCCGCCTACGTCAAGGTCCTGGTCCGGGACAATCCCGACTTCGACGACACCCACCGCAAGACCCAGCTGGGCGACCTGGCCGAGCTGTCGGCGAAGCTCACCGAGCTGGGCGTGCCCCTGCTCTACGAGCTGCTCGTCCCGGCCACCGACGCCCAGAAGGCGAGTGCCGGCGGCTCGGCCGACGACTACGACCGCGACCTGCGCCCGGAGCTCGTCACGCGGGTGATCGCCGACAACCAGGCCGCCGGGGTCGAGCCGGCGATCTGGAAGATCGAGGGCCTGGAGACGGTCGAGGCCGCCCGCGAGGTCGTCCGGCAGGCCCGCTCGGGGGGCCGCGACGAGGTCGACGCGATCGTCCTCGGCCGCGACGCCCCCTTCGAGCGGCTCGAGCACTGGCTGACGGTCGCGGCCGAGGTGCCCGGGTTCGTCGGGTTCGCGATCGGCCGGAGCATCTGGCAGGACGCGGTCGCGGCCCACTTCCGGGGTGAGATCGACGAGGCCACCGCCACCGGGCGGATCTCGGCGAACTACCTGCACTTCGCCACCTGGTACGCCGCCGCCCGCGGCTGACAGGCTGCGGGGCAGACCGGCGGCACCACGACGAGGCAGCACCACCACGACGAGCACGACCCGCCGGGCCGCCCGGGCCCGGTCCACCACCCCGAGAGGACGGTCACCCCCGCATGGCCCTGGACGACCTGCTGCGCACGGACGCCGACGCGCTGGCCCCCGAGCTGACCGACCTCCGCCACCGGCTCCACCGCCACCCGGAGATCGGGCTCGACCTCCCGTGGACCCAGGAGACCCTCCTCGCCGAGCTCGACTCACTCGGCCTCGAGACCACCGTCGGCGAGGGCCTCAGCTCGATCACCGCGGTGCTCCGGGGCGGCGGGTCCGCGGGTCGCGGCGCAGCCCCCGCGGGTGCCGACGTGCCGACCGTGCTGCTGCGCGGCGACATGGACGCGCTGCCGGTCACCGAGGCCAGCGGTGTCGACTTCACCAGCGAGGTCGACGGCGCCATGCACGCGTGCGGGCACGACCTGCACATGGCGATGCTCGTCGGCGCCGCGCGCCTCCTCAGCGCTCAGCGCGACGCCCTCCGCGGCGACGTCGTGTTCATGGTGCAGCCCGGCGAGGAGGGCTGGGACGGGGCCGGCGCGATGATCGCCGAGGGGGTGCTGGACGCCGCCGGCCGCCGCGCGGACGCCGCCTACGGGATGCACGTGATGTCGTCGAAGTACCCGACCGGGGTGTTCGTCACCCGGCCGGGGTCGCTGATGGCGGCCAGCGCCGGGCTCGACGTGACCGTCCGCGGCGCCGGCGGCCACGGCTCGACCCCGCACCTGGCGCGGGACCCGATCACCGCCGCGGCCGAGATGGTGACCGGCCTGCAGACGCTCGTGACCCGCCGCTTCGACGTGTTCGACCCCGTGGTCGTCACGGTCGGGACCTTCCACGCCGGCACCCGGCGCAACATCATCGCCGACGACGCCCACTTCGACGCGACCGTCCGGACCTTCTCCGCGGCCAGCCGGGACCGCATCCGGGAGGAGGCGCCCGCGCTGTGCCGGCGGATCGCCGAGGCCCACGGCCTGCACGCCGACGTGGTCTTCACCGACGAGTACCCCCTCACCGTCAACGACAGCGTCGAGGCGGCCTTCGCCGCGGACGTCGTCCGCGACGTCTTCGGCGAGCGGAGCGGGGCGCCGATGGCGTTCCCGCAGACCGGCTCGGAGGACTTCTCCCGGGTCCTGGCGGAGGTGCCCGGCTGCTACCTGTTCCTCGGCGCCTCGATGGCCGCCGACCCGGTCGCCGCGCCCACCAACCACAGCCCCCGCGCGGCGTTCACCGACGACGTCCTCCCGAAGGGCGCGCTGCTGCACGCCCAGCTGGCCGTCCGGTCCCTGGCCCGGCTGGCCGACGCGCGTACCTGAGGACAGGGGGACCCCCGTGCACATCGGCGTCGACAGCTTCGTCTCGGCCGTCACCGACCCCCGGACCGAGCACGTCGTCGGGGCGGCGGAACGGATCGGGCACCTGCTCGAGGAGATCGCCCTCGCCGACCGCTGCGGCCTGTACTCCTTCGGGATCGGTGAACACCACCGGGAGGAGTACTACGACTCGGCCCCGCCGGTCCTGCTGGCCGCCGCGGCCGCGCGGACCTCACGGATCCGCCTCGGGAGCGCGGTGACGGTGCTGAGCGCCGCCGACCCGGTCCGGGTGTTCCAGCAGTTCGCCACCCTCGACCTCATCTCCGGGGGCCGGGTCGACCTCGTCGTCGGACGAGGCTCCTTCACCGAGGCGTTCCCCCTGTTCGGCCTCGACCTCGCCGACTACGACTCGCTGTTCACCGAGAAGCTCGACCTCCTGCTGAAGATCCGCGACTCGACGCACGTCACCTGGTCCGGGCGTCACCGCCCGCCGCTGACCGGGCAGGGCGTCTATCCCCGCCCCGTCCAGGAGCCGCTGCCGATCTGGGTGGGCGTCGGCGGCTCCCCTGACTCGTTCGTGCGGGCCGGGCTGCTCGGTCTGCCCCTGATGGTCGCGATCATCGGCGGTGAGCCACGCGGGTTCGCCCCCCTCATCGACCTGTACCGCCGGGCGGGTGCCCACGCCGGCCACGCCCCCGAGACCCTCAGGGTCGGTCTGCACGTCTTCGGCTACGTCGGGGAGAGCGTCCGGTCCGCCGCCGACACCATCTATCCCGGCTGGCACCAGATGTTCACCACGGTCTCCCGTGAGCGGGGCTTCCCCCGACCGACCCGCGCGCAGTTCGACGCCACGAGCGGCCCCGACGGCGCCTTCTTCATGGGCGACCCCGACACCGTCGCCACCAAGCTCCGCCGGGTGGCCGACCAGCTCGGGGGGGTGGACCGGGTGTCCCTGCAGATGACGAACCCGCGCCTCACCCACCCGGACCTGCTCCGCGGCATCGAGCTGCTCGGCACCGAGGTCGCGCCGCAGCTCGCCGACCTCTGACCGGGGGACGGTGACGGCCGCGGGCCGGTGATCTCCTCCTCCCGCGGCGAGCCGCGGCGACGTCAGTCGGCCCGGTACACGCACCGGCCGGCGACGTAGGTCCGCAGCACCCGGGTGTCGCCGATCCGGTCGGGCGGGGCCGCGAACGGGTCGCGGTCGCAGACGGCCAGGTCGGCGTCGAGCCCGACGGCGATCGACCCGCTGACGTCGTCGACGTGGTCCACCCACGCCGAGCCGGCGGTGTAGGCGGTGAGCGCGGTCGTCAGCGACAGCGCCTGCGCCTCGAACAGGGGCGGGGTCCCCGGCTCCGCGTCGGGCACGACCCGGTTGACCGCGACGTGGATCGCCTGCCAGGGGTCGGCGCTGGTGACCGGCCAGTCGCTGCCCATCGCCAGCACCGCGCCCGCCCGCTCGAGATCACCGAACGGGTACTGCCGGCCCGCGCGGCGCTCGCCCAGGAACGGGATCGTCAGGTCGTCCATCTGGTCGTCGTGGCACGCCCACAGCGCCTGGACCGTCGCGGCGGCGCCCAGGCCGCGGAAACGGGCGACGTCGTCGGGGTGGACGAGCTGCAGGTGCGCGAGGTGGTGGCGCCGGTCACCCGTGCCGTTCGCCGCCCGGGCGTGTCCCACCGCGTCGAGACACTCGCGGACCGCGCGGTCGCCGAGGGCGTGGAAGTGGACCTGGAAGTCCTCGGCGTCCAGCGCCGCCACGACGTCGCGGAGCAGCGCGGCGTCGACGAAGCTGTGGCCGGTGTTGGTGGTGGTGTGCCCGCACCGGTCCAGGTAGGGCTCGAGCATCGCCGCGGTGTAGGTCTCGGCGACCCCGTCCTGCATGACCTTCACGGTGCCCGGGACGTAGCGCCCGCCGACCGCTCCCGTGTCCACCGCCTGCGACCGGGCCGCCGCCAGCTCCGCGACCTGGCCGGCGATCCCCTCGGCGGTGCACGTGCGGTCCCACCAGAGCGAGCCGCGGACCCGCGCGGTGAGCCGGCCGGCGGCATCGGCCCGCAGGTAGGCCCCGTGGTCGCCGGCCCCCGCCGGCTCGTCCCCGAACAGCACCCAGGCGTCCTGCCAGCCGACGATCCCCAGCGCGTGCAGGTGGTCCTGCGCCCGAGCGAGCGCGTCGTCGAGGTCCGCGGCGGTGTCGGGCGGGGCCAGGCGGCGGACGAGGTCCTCGGCGGCCTCGTGCAGCGTGCCGGTCGGGTTCCCGGCGGCGTCGCGCTCGATCCGCTCGTCGGCCGGGTCCGGGGTGCGCGCGTCGATGCCGGCCAGGCGCAGGGCGGCGGAGTTCACCCACACCGAGTGGTGGTCCCGGTTGGGCAGCAGGACGGGGCGGTCTCCGACGACGGCGTCGAGGGCGGCGGCGGTCGGGCAGCCGCCGGGGAACGCGGCCATCGCCCAGCCGCCGCCGAGGATCCACGGCCGGTCGGGGTGGGCCGCGGCGTACCGGCCGACGAGGTCCAGGTACTCCGCGGCGGTGGCGCCCCCGCTGAGGTCGCAGCGCAGCAGCTCGAGGCCCGCGTGGATCGGGTGGGCGTGGGCGTCGTGGAAGCCGGGTACGAGCAGGCGGCCGCCGAGGTCGACGATCTCGGCCGCGTGCGGCAGGTACGGCGCCATCTCGGCGTCACCGCCGACCGCGGCGATCCGGTGCCCGACGACGGCGACGGCCGTCGCGGTCGCGCGGGCCGCGGTGCCGGTGAAGACGGGCCCGTTCCGGAAGACCACCGTGGCCGCGTCGGCGGCGACCGCGAACGCGGGCGCCACGGCGGCAGCGGCTGACCCGGGACCGGTGCGGCTCGTCGTCACGGCGGCCATCGTGGCAGCCGCCGTGACCATGCCCCGTCCTGTTTCGACAGCCCACGAGGCCTGACGGGGGCTCGGGGTCCTGGGACCGCCGTCGAGTGTCGGTCCGGGACGACCGGTTCCGGACAGCGTCCATCCGGCCTGCCCGCTCGGCGGCGGCCCCGACCGGTCAGCGGCGGCGCAGGGCCGCCTCGGTGACCTGCGGCACCGTGTACCCGGCGTCGGCGTCGGCCAGGTTGGTGCCCGGCGGGACGATCTCGTCGATGCGGTCGAGGGTGGCGGTGTCGAGGGTAATGTCGACGATCCCCAGCTGGGACTCGAGCTGCTCCATCGTCCGCGGCCCGATGATCGGCGACGTGACCGCCGGGTGGGCCAGGGTGAACGCCACGGCCAGCTCGACCAGCGTCAGGCCCGCGTCCTCGGCCACCGTCGCGAGCGCGTCGACGGCCTCGAGCTTGCGCTGGTTGCCGGGCGAGGACAGGTCGTACCGGCCGGGGAGCCGGTCCGCCCGGCGGCTGGTGTTGTCCTTGCCGGTCCCGAACTTCCCGGACAGCCAGCCCCCCGCGAGCGGGCTCCACGGCAGGACGCCCATGCCGTACTCCTGGCAGACCGGGAGGATTTCGGCCTCGATGCGGCGGACCAGCATCGAGTAGGGCGGCTGCTCGGTGCGGAAGAACTCCCGGTTGCGCCGCTCGGCCGTCCAGCGGGCCTGGACGATCTGGTACGCGGGGAACGTCGAGGAGCCGAAGTAGCGGATCTTGCCGGCCCGCTGGAGATCGGTGAGCGCCCCGAGGGTGTCGTCGATGTCCGTCTCCGGCGAGGGCCGGTGGATCTGGTAGAGGTCGATGTGGTCGGTCCCCAGCCGGCGCAGGCTGTTCTCGCACTCGGCGATCACCCAGCGGCGGGAGTTGCCCTGCTCGTTGGGGTCCTTGCCCATCCCGCCGTGCACCTTGGTGGCCAGCACGACGGTGTCGCGCCGCCCGCCCGCGAGCGCCTTCCCGACGATCTCCTCGGACTCCCCGTTCGAGTAGACGTCCGCGGTGTCGACGAAGTTGATACCCGCGTCGAGCGCGCGGTGGATGATCCGGACCGAGTCCTCGTGGTCGGGGTTGCCCCACGCGCCGAACATCATCGCCCCGAGACACAGCGGGCTGACCTGGACACCGGTGTTGCCGAGCGGCCTGTACTCCATGTCCCCGACGCTATGCGCCGCCGCTCCCGGCGTCGAGACGAGAGGGGTCGGCCGGCCCGCTAGCGTCACCGCCATGCACGCGGTCGTGTACGACGCCTTCGGCGCGCTGCCCGACGTGCGGGAGGTGGCCGACCCGGCCTGCCCCGCCGACGGGGTCCTCGTCGCCGTGCAGGCCACCGGGCTGTGCCGCAGCGACTGGCACGCGTGGTCCGGGCACGACGACTCCGTCGCGCTCCCCCACGTCCCCGGGCACGAGTACGCGGGGGTGGTCGCCGAGGTCGGCCCGGCCGTCTCGGGCTGGTCCGCCGGGGACCGGGTCACGGTGCCCTTCGTCTGTGCCTGCGGGACGTGCGCGCAGTGCGCGGCCGGGGACCAGCAGATCTGCGACCGCCAGGTCCAGCCCGGCTTCGACCTCCCCGGCTCGTTCGCGGAGCTCGTCGCGGTGCCGCACGCGGCGGTCAACCTCGTCGCGCTGCCCGACGCCGTCGACGTCCTCGCCGCGGCCGCGCTCGGGTGCCGGTTCGCGACCGCCTACCGGGCTCTCGTCCAGCTCGGGCAGGTGCGGGCCGGGCAGTGGGTCGCCGTGCACGGCTGCGGCGGGGTCGGGCTGTCCGCGATCCAGATCGCGGTGTCCCGCGGGGCGCAGGTGGTCGCGGTCGACCCGTCGGCCGGGGCCCGCGACGCCGCGGCGGCCTTCGGCGCGCAGGTCGTCGTCGACGGCACGGAGACCGACACCGAGGTGGTCGACGCGGTGCGGGAGGCCAGCGGCGGGGGTGCGCACCTGTCGATGGACGCGTTCGGCAGCGCCGAGGCCTTCACCCGGTCGGTGGCGGGGCTGCGCAAGCGGGGCCGCCACCTGCAGGTCGGGCTGATCGCCGGGCCGCTCCCGACGATGGACACCGGTGCGCTGATCTCCCGCGAGCTCGAGGTCGTCGGCAGCCACGGGATGGCCGCGCACACCTACGGCGCGCTCCTCGCGGACATCGCCGCCGGCGTCCTCGCGCCCGCCGCGCTGGTCCGGCGCACGCTCACCCTGGCCGAGGCGGGACCCGCGCTCGCGTCGATGGACACCGCCCCGCTGGTCGGGGTCTCCGTGGTCGTGCCGTGACCGGGTGAACGTGGCGTGGTCGCGCCGCCCGTGCGGCGGCCGGCTGGACCGGTGGGCGGTCGAGGACGTGCAGGGTGGGGGCGGCAGCGGCGGCGGAGGGGAGCACGGGATGGCGGGCGCGACGGACGTG
>CAXSIB010000075.1:0-10993 GCA_964237095.1 uncultured Actinomycetales bacterium | reverse complement strand
GCGGCGGCGGGCGCGGACCGGTGGCCGGACACCGACCTCGCGACCCCGTCGGACCCGGCCGGGCGGGCCGCCCACGACCGGCTCCGCGAGCTGGTGCGCGCCCACCGGGATCTTGCGCACCGGGTCGGGCTGCTCACGGTGGGCGTCCCGGAGACCGAGCGGCGGTTCCTGCTGGCCGGGGTCACGCGGGCGGCCGACGGTCTGGAGGCGGTGCTGGCGGCCGCGGGCGGGTTCGGGGCAGCCGGCCGGCAACCTTCCTGAGGCGTCGATTTCGGCCGTGTGGTGTGGTCGGTGACGTGCACATCGACGTCGCGCCCGGCGGCACGGGTGCCGTACATCGGAGGACACATGTCAGAGCGCACCCCGTCGGCGGCCGTCGCGGCGGACCCGGACGACACCGACGCGGCCGGGGTCTCCCGCCGCTCCCTGTTCCGGGTCGGCGGCGCCGTGACCGGTCTGGCGACGCTCGCCGCGCTCGCGGGTGAGGCCCTGCCCGCGGGCGCCGCGACCGTCACCGGGGACTCGATCCTCTCCGAGCCGGCGAACAGCATCACCCCGGCGGCGACCATCTTCAAGGTCGCGCAGACGGCCGAGCAGCTGGCCACGACCTTCTACCGCCACGGCGTCCTGAACGCGAAGAAGCTCGGACTGCGCGGCGACGAGCTCACCTACGTGAAGGCCGCCGGCATCGAGGAGCAGATCCACCAACGGCTGTTCGCGAGCCTCACCGGGACCGCGACCCTGACCCCGCACGTGTTCAGCTTCCCGTTCGGCGCGGACACGTTCACCGACCTGCGCCTGTTCATCACCACCCAGCAGATCCTCGAGGCGGTCTTCGACTCCGCGTTCATCGCGGCGGTGCGTGAGCTGTCCCGCCAGGGGGCCCACCGGGCGGCCCAGATCTCGGCGCAGATCGCGACGGTCGAGGCCGAGCACCGGGTGCTCGGCCGCTCGATCGCCCGCGACCACGGCATCAACTTCCTCGCGAACCCCCTGGCCGGCCTGCTCACCGCCGACCCGGTCGCGGCCGACAAGACGCGCTTCGTGCCCACCAACCCGGCGGACAACGTCGGGTACACCCCCGTCTACGTGTCGAAGGTGACCGAGGCCCTCGACCTCGCGGTGGCCGCGGGCTTCGCCAGCCCGAAGAAGGGCAACTCCTTCCCGTACGTGTCCTACGACCTGGCCGGGCCGACGTGGAAGAGCGTGGCCGCCAAGGTCGTCTACAAGCAGCCGTACATCCAGCTGAAGGCGGTCTCGGCGGCGTCGGTCGCGGACTCGATGACGTCCCTGCGCGGTGACGCACTGTCGTTCACCGGGTCGGCCCTGCTGGCCGGTGAGGGCGACACGATGGTGCGCCGGGCCAAGGCGCACGACAGCGCTCTCTGAGCGGTCACCCGGCACGCGTCCGGCCCGATTCCGGGCGCGTGCCAGACTGGCCCCCGGCCGCCGGTGGCCGTCAGTGGCCACCGCGGGCCACCGATCGCGGGGGACCAGACGATGAGCAAGGGTGACGCGCCGGACGTGACGAGGTCTCTCCAGAACGTCACGTTCGCGAGCAACGGCCAGCAGGCACACGGGTACCTGGCGCTGCCGGAGTCGGGGAGCGGCCCCGGCGTCATCGTCATCCAGGAGTGGTGGGGACTGACCGACCACATCGCGGGGATCGCCGACCGCCTCGCCCGTGAGGGCTTCGTCGCCCTCGCCCCGGACCTCTTCGGCGGTCAGGTCGCCCACGACGCCGACGAGGCCGGGCAGCTGATGACCGACCTCCCCGTCGACCGCGCCGCGCGCGACCTCGGCGGCGCCGTGGACTTCCTGCTGGCCCACGACGCGGTCACGTCGAGCACGGTCGGGGCGGTCGGCTTCTGCATGGGCGGCGGGTTCGTCCTGCTCCTCGCCGCCGACCAGGGGGCCCGCGTGAGCGCGGCGGTCCCCTTCTACGGCGTCGGTCCCGCGGTGCCGGACACCTACACCGACGTCCGGGCCGCGGTCCAGGGCCACTACGGGGAGAAGGACGACTTCTACCCGGTCGCCGACGCCCGCCGGCAGGAGCAGCAGATCCGCGACGAGTCCGGCTCGGAGGTCGAGTTCTTCACCTACCCGGCCGGCCACGCGTTCCACAACGACGAGGACCTGCTCGGCACCTTCGATGCCGAGAGCGCTGCTCTCGCCTGGTCGCGGACCGTCGCGTTCCTCCGTTCCCACGTCGCCTGAGGAGGCGCTCATGTCCGGTCTCAAGGTCCTGTTCATCGGTGGCACGGGCATCATCAGCTCGGCCTGTGTGCCCGCGGCGGTGGCCGCCGGCCACGACGTCACGGTGCTCAACCGCGGTTCCAGCAGCACCCGGCCGCTGCCCCCGGAGGTCCACCGCCTCACCGCCGACGTCCACGACCGCGCGGCGGTCGACGCCGCCCTCGGCTCCGCGGAGTTCGACGTGGTCGCCGACTTCGTCGCGTTCACCGCCGACCACGTGCAGGCGGACGTCGACCGCTTCACCGGCCGGGTCGGGCAGTACGTGTTCATCAGCTCGGCGTCGGCCTACCAGACGCCGCCGGCGCGGCTGCCGATCACCGAGGCGACCCCGCTGGTCAACCCCTACTGGCAGTACTCCCGCGACAAGATCGCCGGCGAGCTGCTGCTGGGCGAGGCGTACCGCGACTCGGGCTTCCCCGCGACGATCGTGCGGCCGTCGCACACCTACGACCGGACGCTGGTCCCGACCACCGGGGGCTGGACGGACATCGCGCGCATGCGGGCGGGGCAGCCGGTCGTCGTCCACGGCGACGGGTCCTCCCTCTGGGTGCTGACCCACCACGTCGACTTCGCCCGCGCGTTCACCGGCCTGCTGGGCCGCCGCGCCGCGGTCGGGGCGAGTGTCCACATCACCTCCGACGAGCTGCTCACCTGGGACGACGTCTACCGCACGCTCGCGGACGCCGCCGGGGTGGCCGCCCCGGAGCTGGTCCACGTGACGTCGGACCGCATCGCCGCCGAGGTGCCGGAGTGGGGCGACGGTCTCCTCGGCGACAAGACGCACTCGGTGGTGTTCGACAACACCCTCGTCAAGTCCCTCGTTCCCGGCTGGGAGGCCACGATCCCCTACGCCGAGGGCGCCCGGGAGGTGGTGGCCTGGCACGACGCCGACCCCGCCCGGACCGTGCCGGACGCGGAGACCGAGCAGCGCATGAAGCGGCTGCTCGACGGGGCGGTCCCCGCTCCCGCCGCCGGCTGAGGCCGCGGCCGGCCGAGCGCGCGGCCGGCCGAGGCCAGGCCGGCCGAGCCCGCGGCCGGTGGTCCGGCGGGTCCCGCCCGCCGCGCCGACATACTGGCGGGGTGGGCGGTCCCGGGCAGAGCGAGCCCGACCAGGACGGCTCCGAGCGGCCCGGTCCGGACGGGGCCGTCCTGGACCGCGACCGCCTGGGGCCGGACAGCCTCGACCGGGACAGCATCGTCCCGCTGTACCGGCAGGTCGCCGAACACCTCGAGGCCCGCATCTCCGACGGCCGCCTGCGTCCGGGTGCCCGCCTGGACAACGAGATCTCCCTCGCGGCCGCGCTCGGGCTGTCGCGCCCGACGATGCGCCGCGCGATCCAGCAGCTCGTCGACAAGGGCCTGCTCGTGCGCCGGCGGGGGGTCGGCACCCGGGTCGTCCACGGCCGCATCGCCCGGCCCGTCGAGCTGACCAGCCTCTGGGACGACCTGACCCGCCGGCACGTCGAGCCGACCACCCGCGTGCTGGTGCACGAGGTGGTGCTCGCGGGCGGCGCCGTCGCCGCCGCGCTCGGGGTCCCCGAGGGCACCCGCGTCCTGCACCTGCGCCGGCTCCGCAGCGCCGGCGGCGAACCCCTGGCACTGCTGGACAACCACCTGCCGGCCGACCTCGCGCCGACCGCCGCGGAGCTCACGTCCGCCGGGCTTTACCAGCTGCTGCGCGACCGCGGGGTCCGACTGCGGGACGCCCGGCAGCGGATCAGCGCCCGGGCCGGCACCCCGGAGGAGTGCCGGCTGCTCGACGAGCGCCGCAGCGCACCGCTGCTCAGCATGGAACGCAGCACCCACGACGACTCCGGGCGGGTCGTGGAGTGGGGCCGCCACGTGTACCGGCCGTCACTGCACACCTTCGAGGTCACCGTCCTCGAGGTCTGAGGACCCGGCGCGCGGTCACCGGGGCGCGGTCCGACGGGCGGTCGTCCCGCTCGGGCGGCTCGGGCGGCGGCTCAGACGGCCTCGAGGTGGACGAGGGTGACCGTCTCGGGACGCCGGCGGGGCATCGGCAGGCCGATCGCGGCGAGCACGGCGCCGGTGACGGTCGCGTGGCCGACGGGACCCCCGCCGGGGACGACGGACAGGTGTGCCCCCGCCTGCACCGCCAGGGCGTCCGGGCCGATCCAGCGCGCCCGGTACTCCCGGTCCGGGCGCAGCCCCGGCACCCGGAGCGGCACCGGCAGCTCCGACGTCGACTCGTCGAGCTGGACGTAGGCGAGGACCGCGGAGTCCCGGTCGGTCGCCACCACCCCGTGCACGGCGACGGCCGGGTCCGCGGTCTCCATCCGGACCATCCGCCCGGTGTGCAGCAGCTCGCGGTGCTCCTTGTACAGGTCGATCCAGGCCTGCAGCTCGACCAGCTCGGCCGTGGTCGCCTTCGTGATGTCCCATTCGATCCCGAAGGAGTCGAACAGCGCGGTCGCCGCCCGGAACGCGAGGCCGAACGTCCGCCCCGTCTGGTGGGACACCGGGGCGGACACGTGGGCGCCGAGGTACTCCGGCGCGGCCAGCTGCGCGTTCCACCGCTGGATCCCCTGCCGGGACAGGGCGTCGGTGACGTCCGAGGTCCAGACCCGCTGGGTGCGCGCGAGCACCCCGAGGTCGACGCGACCGCCGCCGCTGGCGCAGCTCTCCCACTCCACGTCCGGATGCCGGCGGTGCAGGGCGTCGAGCAGGGCGTAGAAACCCAGGGTGTGCTCGTGGACCGCCGGGGCCCGGCCGCGGGCGGCGGTCCCGGCTTCCAGCAGGTCCCGGTTGTGGTCCCACTTGACGTACCCGATGTCGTGCGCCGACAGCACGGCGCTGATCTGCTCGAGGAGGTGGTCGCGGACCTCGGGCCGCGAGAGGTCCAACACCAGCTGGTGTCGTTGGAGGATCGGGGTGCGGTCGCCGGCGGCGAGGACCCAGTCCGGGTGCGCCCGGTAGACGTCGGAGTCCGGGTTGACCATCTCCGGCTCGAACCAGAGGCCGAACTCCAGCCCGAGGCCCGTCACGTGGTCGACCAGGGGTCCGAGGCCCACGGGCCAGACGTCGTCCGAGACGACCCAGTCCCCCAGCCCCGACGTGTCGTCGCGCCTCGAGCCGAACCAGCCGTCGTCGAGGACGTAGCGCTCCACCCCGATCTCGGCGGCGAGGTCCGCGAGATGGGTCAGCTCGGCCAGGTCGTGGCGGAAGTAGACCGCCTCCCACACGTTGAGGTTGACCGGCGTCGGGCGGCGGGGGTGGGCGGACAGCGAGCGCAGGAACCCGTGGAACGCCGCGGCGACGCCGTCGAGACCGTCGTCCACGCCGACCGCGTGGACCCAGGGCGTCGTGTAGGACTCCCCCGCCGCGAGCGCGACCTCGCCGGGCAGCAGCAGCTCCCCCGCGCTGAGGACCGTCGGCGAGGCCGCGGTGCGCTCGACGCGGTAGACCCCGTCGCCGCTCCACGCGAGGTGGACCGCCCAGACCTCGCTGTCGGCGAAGGAGAAACCGGGGGCCCCGACGCACACCAGGGTGGCGTTGTCGTGGCCGGTCTTGCCGCGCCGGTTCTCCCGCGTCCAGGTGCCGTCGGTGATGAGGTGGCGCTGCGGCGCCCGCTCGAGCCCCCAGCGCCCCGTGAAGTCGAGGACCTCCCCGGCCCGCGGCGGCACGACGAACGACACGTCGAGGGCCTCGAGGAGGTAGACCCCGGGCGCGGTGTTGGTGAGGGTGTGGCGGACCCGGAGTCCGCCCCCGGCGAGGGACTCGGCCTCCGTCCGCAGCTGCAGACCCGCGACGGGGTCGGCGGCCTCCACCAGCAGGCGCTCGGCATCCGACCTGCTCGCCGTGACCGCGAACGCCGTCGACCAGTCCCGCCCGGTCTCCCCGTCGACCGTGCGGTGCCCCACGAGGCCCGGCCGGGTGAACCAGCCGCGGGACTGCTCCGCCAGCAGCGGGTAGCCGCGGTCGGCGGCCGCCACGACGGCCGCCGCTCCGGCGGCGGTGCCACCGAGCACGCCCGCGGGTCCCAGCCAGCGCACGCACGGCAGCGGCCCGCCGACCGTCGGGGGGTCGAGCACGAGGGTGGTGCGGCCCGGGTGGACCGCCGGGTCCGGGACGGTCGCGGGGGCGGGCGGGGGGTGCTCGGTGTGGTCGACGGCCGGTGCGAGGGACATGCGGGACATCATTCCTCCGGGTCGCGCGCCGGTCCCCCACCCGGCCGCCGCGGGGGCGGCCGGGTGGGCGTCGGCTCGGTACGGGGCCGGCTCAGTACAGGGCGGCGCTGGCCAGCCCGTGGTCGGCGACCTTCTTGGCGGCCGCCAGCGCGGACGCGCTCCCCTGCGTGCCCAGGAACATGGGCCCGAGGGTGTTCTGGATGTTGGTCAGCGTGGTCGCGATCCCCTCGCTGACCGGGAAGTTGACGGTCTTGCCCCGGGCCTCGTCGAGGAACGCCGACACGTCGATCCCCTTGGACGTCCAGTACGTCGCGAA
The DNA here is from genome assembly GCA_964237095.1 of uncultured Actinomycetales bacterium. Classification (GTDB taxonomy): domain Bacteria; phylum Actinomycetota; class Actinomycetes; order CAXTBU01; family CAXTBU01; genus CAXSIB01. The sequence goes on along the minus strand of CAXSIB010000075.1, from coordinate 4,273 downwards.
CAGCGGGTCGAGGTCCTTGATGGCGGGCCAGACGTAGCCACCGGAGCCCAGGATGGTCTGGGACTCCCGGCTGGCCAGCCACTGCACCAGCAGCCAGGCCTCCTCCGGGTGCCGACTGCGGGCGTTGAGACCGTCGGCGAGACCGTTGAAGACGCTGACCCGCCCCTGCGGACCGGCGGGCAGCGGCATCACCCCGACCTTGAAGCCCGTCCCCGCCTGGGTCAGCTGGTACAGGGAGTTGGTGTTCCAGTCCCCCGCCAGGAACGTGGCGATGGACCCGTCGGAGAACAGCGTCTCCAGGTTGCTCCCGTTGGCGTTCTGCCCGATCGACCCCGTGGGGGCGACCACGTGCTTCGCCACGAGGGTCTTGGTGATCCAGTCCATCACCTCGACGTTGTTCTGCGTGTCGAGGATGGTCGACTGCTCGTAGGGCTTCGCGAGGATGCCGCCGCCGTTCATGGCGAGGAAGCTCCCGTAGCCGCTCTGCGGGTCGTTGTAGATGGACGTCGCGTAGGTGGCGACCCGCTTCGGGTTGAACTGTGGCGACAGCGCGTTGTTCCCGCTGGTGTCGACCGTCAGCTGCTGCATGAAGGGGATGAAGGTGCCGGAGCCGTCCGGGTGCCAGGTCAGCGTGGCCGGCACGGTCACCTGGTGCTTGGCGAAGTAGTCCTTGTTGTAGTAGAAGCAGATGGTGTCCCAGTCCTTGGGGAGCCCGTACAGGCGGCCCTCCTTCTCGTGCAGCCTGACCAGCGCCGGGTAGTAGATCGACAGGTCGATCTTCGCGGCCGACACCCGATCGGTGATGTCCGCGAGGATGCCCTTCTGGATCCAGTCCGCCAGGAACGGCGTGTTGATCCAGAAGAGGTCCGGGGCGTCGCCGGAGATGAACTCCGCGGTGATCTTCGACTGGTAGCTGTTGTAGGGGATCTGCTCGATCGTCACGTGGATGTCCGGGTGCAGCTTCTCGAACGCGTCGATCGACTTCTGGTAGCCGACCTGCTCGTAGGCGTCCCAGAGGGCGTAGGTGAGCTCCACCTTGTTGCCCGAGGTCGACCGGTCCCCCCACTTCGCGCTGCCGCAGCCGCCCACCGTCGTGGCCGCGGCCGCCCCGAGGACGGCACCGCCCAGCGCCCGTCGGCTCAGCCCCCCGCTCATCGGTTCACCCCGGCCAGCTGGATGGAGTTGATGATGTACTTCTGGAAGACGATGAACAGCGCCACCATCGGGATGAGGGCGATCAGCGAGCCCGCGATGACCAGGTTCCACTGCTGACCGAAGTTCGAGTTGAAGTTCGCGATGCCGACGGTCAGCACCTGGAGGTTGTTCGAGTTGGTCGCGATGAGCGGCCACAGGAAGTTGTTCCAGCTGAAGACGATCGCGATGATCGTCGCGGTGAAGATGATCGGCCGGGCGACCGGGACGATGATCCGGGTCAGGATCTTCACGTCGGAGCAGCCGTCGAGCCGGGCCGCCTCGATCATCTCCTCCGGCAGCGTGAGCAGGTACTGCCGCATGAGGAAGACGGTGTAGGGCGTGCCGAGGGTGTACGGCAGGAAGATGGCCCAGTACGTGTCGAGCAGGCCGGCCTTGCTCATGATCACGTACAACGGGATGATCGTCACCACGTTGGGGACCATGAGCGTGCCCAGGTAGACCCAGAACAGGGTGTCGCGGCCCGGGAAGTGGAGTCGCGCGAACGCGTACGCGCCCATCAGGGAGAAGACGACCTGGCCGAGGGTGAGGATCACCGTCACGATCACGGTGTTCAGCAGGTACTCGCCGAAGTCGTACTGCGAGAAGATCGTGCGGAAGTTCCCGAGGCCGGGGCTGGAGGGCAGGCTCCACGCGTGCGAGGAGTTGACCTCCGCGAGGCTCTTGAACGACGCGGACACCGACAGCAGGTACGGACCGATGAAGACGATCGCGATCGCGACCAGCAGGACGTAGAAGCCGACGAGGGCGAGGCGGTGTCCGATGCGGCTGGTGGGCTGCTCCCCGCCGGCCGACCGGACGGCCGGGGGCGCGTCGGCCCGTGACTGGATGGTGGCCATCGGTCCCTCAGTTCATCTCGTAGGTCGTGCGGCGGCGGAAGTAGACGAACTGGGCGATGGTCACCAGGAGGATGACGGCGAAGAGCACGACCGACATCGCCGACGCGTCGCCGATGTTGAAGCTGGTGAACGCCTCCTGGTAGATCAGCTGGTTCATCACCTGGGTGGAGTCGCCCGGCCCGCCGTTCGTCAGCACGTACACGGTGTCGAAGACCTGGAAGGAGCCGATGAAGCCGGTGACGAGGACGAACAGCAGGGTCGGGCGCAGGAGCGGGATGGTGATGCGGAAGAACTGCTTCGACTTCGACGCCCCGTCGACGGCCGCCGACTCGTAGAGCATCCCGGGGATGGCGTTCAGGCCGGCGAAGAAGAAGAGCATGTTGTAGCCGACGTACTGCCAGATGTTGGCGAAGGCGACGACCGGCATGGCCCAGGTCGCCGACGACGTCCAGGCGGGGCCCGTGATCCCGATGTGCAGGAGCAGGGTGTTGATGATGCCGTTGGTGGGGTTGAAGACCCAGTTCCAGACGACGGCCATCGCGACCGGGGTCGCCAGGTAGGGCAGGACGCACAGGACGCGCACCAAGCCGGCGCCCCGCTGCTTGCGCCGGAGCAGCATCGCGAGGGCGAGGGCGATGACCGTCTGCGCCGGGATGTTCAGCAGGACGTAGTAGCCCGTGATCAGCAGCGCGTGCCCGGCGTTCTCGTACCGGAAGATGTCGACGTAGTTCTTGAAGCCGACGAACGACGCCGGGTTGAGCAGGTTCCAGCGCATGAAGCTGAGGACGAACACGATCACGACCGGGATCGCGAGGAAGAGCAGGACTCCGACCAGGCTGGGGAACAGGAACGCGTAGCCGGTGAGCGCGCGGCGCCGCTTCGACCCGGTGGCGAGGGCGGCGGGGGTGTCACCCCCGGTGGCGAGTCCCGTCGCGCTGGCGGCACTCACCGCCGGCGACCTCTCGGTGGCGTGCGGGAACGGGACAAAGCTCCTCCTCGGGACGTCGTCGGCCACGGTTGTCCCGCCTCGGGATCACCCGTGGTTGAACGTTCGACCACACTGAGCCACGATGGGTGGCTTCGTCAAGATCTGTCCGAAGATCGCCTGTCCACGTCGCCGGAGCCGCCGATGACCTGCGCAGTGGATCCCCCGCGCCCTGCCCGGGTGGGGATCGACGAGGTCGCGCGGGCGGTGGGGGTGTCCCGGCAGACGGTCTCCAACGTGCTGAACGGGCGGGGCCGGTTCGCGGACGGGACCCGGGACCGGGTCCTGGACGAGGTGGCCCGGCTCGGCTACCGGCCGCACCGCGGCGCCCGCAGCCTGCGTTCGCGCCGCAGCACCCAGCTCGCGCTGCCGATGACCGCGGCGCTGCTGCGGCCCGGGAACGTGATCATGGCGCAATTCCTGCAGGCGTGTGTGTCCGCGGCCGCGGAGCGCGACCACCACGTGCTGGTGTCGGCGGGCGCCGACGGTGGCGTGGACGGCATCCGGCGGCTGGTCGCGGACGCCAGCGTCGACGCGTTCCTGCTGGCCGACGCCGGGTACGGCGACCCGCGGGTGGCGGCGCTGGTGGCCGCGGAGTTCCCCTTCGCCTGCTTCGGGCGCACCCGGCCCGGCGAGCCGCAGTGCTGGGTCGACATCGACAACGTCGGCGCCGTCCGGGACGCGGTCGCCCACCTGGTCGGGCACGGTCACCGCGACCTCGCGTTCGTCGGCTACGCCGACGCCGACTTCTGGAACACCGAACGGGAACAGGGGTTCCTCGACGGGCTGCGCGACGCCGGCCGGCCCGACGGGTCCCGGCGCATCCGGCGGGTCCGGGAGGCGACGGCCGCCGCCGCCGTCGACCGGCTCCTCGCCGGCCGACGTCCGCCGACCGCGGTGGTCACCGGGAGCGACACCCTGGCCGCCGTCGTCTACGCGGCCGTGGCCCGCCGGGGTCTGGTCGTGGGCCGCGACGTCGCCGTGACCGGGTTCGACGGCGGCGCGCTGGGGGCCGTCCTCGTGCCGTCGCTCACCACGGTGACCATCCCCCTGACGGCGATCGCCCGGGCGGTCGTCGACCGCGCCCTGGCCGAGGTCGGCGGTCCGACCGGCCAGCCGGGGCTGATGATCTCGGGCGAGCTGGTCGTGGGCGGCAGCACGAGCGGCCGGTGGTGAGGCCGCGTCGGTGAGGCCGCGGGCGACCCGCACCGGGGCCGGCGGTCCCCACGACCACCGG
>CAXSIB010000074.1:0-11082 GCA_964237095.1 uncultured Actinomycetales bacterium | reverse complement strand
CGGGAAGATCATGCTGATCAACAAGGACGGCACCCGCGACCACACCGTCACGGTCGGGCTCGGCGGCCGGGTGAGCGGCCGGTGGTCGGCCTGGCAGACCACCCGGGACCGGCCGACCGAGGGTCCCCGCCGGGTCGCCGACGCGGCCGGGTACACCGCCTCCCGGGTCGCGGTCGACCTGCCGGCCGGGACCGTCACGTCACTGGAGCTGGACTAGCCCGACCGCAGTCGGCCGGCGGGCGTGGAACCGGGGTCAGCGGCCGGCGGCGTAGCCCTGCATGCCCCGGGGATTCGCGGCGGCCGACAGGATGCCCGTCCCCGGGTCCCGGCCCGCGGCGCAGAGCCGGCCGAGGGTCCACGGGCCGACGCGGGTGACCTCGTGCCCGCGGCGCTCCAGGTCGCTGATCACCGGTTCCCCCAGCCGGGTCTCGACGATCAGGCTGCCGGGCTCCGCGGCGCGCGGGTGGAACGAGCCGGGGAAGCTCTCGGTGTGCCAGCTCGGCGCGTCGATCGACTCCTGCAGTCCCATCCCGAGACCGAGGTGGCGGAGCAGGAAGACCAGCTGCCACTGGTCCTGCTGGTCACCGCCCGGGGTGCCGCAGGCCAGGACCGGTACCCCGTCGCGGGAGACGAGGGTCGGGGACAGCGTGCTGCGCGGGCGCCGGCCGGGGACCAGGGACGACGCGAGCCCGTCCTCCAGCCAGGCCATCTGCAGCCGGCTGCCGAGGCAGAAGCCGAGCTCCGGGATCGTCGGGGAGCTCTGGAGCCAACCCCCGCTGGGGGTCGCGGAGAGGAAGTTGCCCCAGCGGTCGACGACGTCGACGTGCACGGTGTCCCCGCGGGTCACCCCCGACCGGTCGACGGTCGGCTCGCCCGTCGTCCCGGCCAGTCCGGGCCGGACTCCACCCGCGGTGCCCCCGAGGCTGCCGCCCCCGCCCGCGGGCAGCTCCTCCTCGACCGGGCCGGACGACGCGCCGGCGCGGAACGCCGCCCGGGCGTGCGTCCCGATCCGCGGCTCCCGGCCGCCGGGGCTCCCGGGCCGCAGCTCGGTGGAGGACCGCGCCCCGACCAGCGCGGCCCGGGTCGCGTTGTAGGCCGGCGAGAGCAGCGTCTCGAGGGGCACGTCGCCGCCGTCGCCGTACCAGGCCTCCCGGTCGGCCATCGCGAGCTTCAGGCACTCCACCGCGAGGTGGATGCCGTCGGCCGTGCCCGGATCGGGGACGGCGCCGCCGGCGGCGTCGATCAGCGCGAGGGTCTGGAGCAGGACCGGCCCCTGCGCCCACGGGCCGGTCTTCGCGATCGAGTGGCCGTGCCAGTCCAGGACCGCCGGGGCCTCCCAGGTCGGTGACCAGGCGGCCAGGTCGGCGCTGGTCAGCACCCCGGCGTGCCGCTCGCCGCTGGAGTCGCGGAACGGCCGCCGTTGGAAGGCCTCCACGGCCTCGGCGACGAACCCCTCCCGCCACGCCCGGCGAAACCCCTCGATCTGCGCCTCGCGGTCCGACCCGGCGCCCTCGCCCGCTGTGATCAGCCGTTCGAGGGTGCCTGCCCAGGCCGGGTTGGTGAACCGGCTGCCGGCCGCGGGAGCGTGCCCGTCGGTCAGCCACAGCTCGGCCGAGGTGGTCCAGTCGTCGCGGAAGAGATCGGACACGGCGTCCACGGTCGCCGCGACCCGCTCGCCGATCGGGTGGCCGCCGCCGGCGTAGTCGAGGGCGAACCGCAGGACCTCCCGCGGGCGCATCGTCCCCTCGTCGCGGAGCAGCACCATCCAGGCGTCCACCGACCCGGGCACCGAGGTGGCCAGCGGTCCGGCGCCGGGGACGAGGTCCAGCCCCAGGCCGCGGAAGTACTCGACGGTCGCCCCCGCCGGCGCCGGGCCCTGGCCCGCCAGGACCCGGGGCGTGGGGTCGGCGGCCGTCGCGATGATCGCCGGGAGGTCCCCGCCGGGTCCGTTCAGGTGGGGCTCGACCACGTGCAGCACGAACCCGGCGGCGACGGCGCCGTCGAAGGCGTTGCCGCCCGCCTCGAGGACGGCCATCGCGGACGCCGAGGCCAGCCAGTGGGTGGAGGAGACCATGCCGAACGTGCCCGTCAGCGTCGGGCGGGTCGTGAACGCCATGGGTGTCACCGTAGGACCCGCGGCGCCGCCGTTCTCTCGGGGCGGCTGGCAGTGGAGGCAGCCGTTTTACTACGCGAGTTCCGGAAACAGCTCGTTCACGCGACCGAAACCTGTGACCTCGCGGGACCTCTCTAGGGTCTTGGGGCCATGGGCACACCTGAGGTCGGGACCGGGGCGGCGACGTGACCGCGTACGAGATCCACACCACGGCCGAGACGGCGATCGACGTGTTCGACCGGAGCCGGGCGCCGGTGCTGACGGTGCAGGCGGGCGACACGATCACGACGCACACCCTCGACGCGTCGGGGTACCTGGAGCGGCCGGCCAAGCTCGGCGACGGCACCCCGCGGCTGATCGCCGACGCCCGCGGGCACTGCCTGCTGGGGCCGATCGCGGTCGCGGGCGCCCGCCCGGGCCAGCTGCTGGCGCTGCGGCTGCACTCCCTCACGCCCGCGCCGTGGGGCTGGACCGTGGCCGGGGCGCGGGACATCCCCCTCACCCGCGCGCTCGGGGTGGCCGACGGCGAGCCCCACCTGACGGTCTGGGACATCGACCCGGTGTTGGGGACGGCGACGAGTGACCAGGGGCACCGGATCCGGATCGAGCCTTTCCTCGGGGTGACGGGCCTCGCGCCCGCGGAGCCCGGCGAGCACTCGACCACCCCGCCGCGGACGAGTGTGGGCGGGAACATCGACTGCCGGCTCCTGGGCGCCGGCGCGACCCTCTACCTGCCGGTCGCGGTGCCGGACGCCCTGCTGTACCTGGGGGACGGCCACGCCCGCCAGGGCGACGGGGAGGTGTCGGGGACCGCGGTCGAGACGTCCATGACCACCGAGCTCACCCTCGACGTGGTCGACGCCGACGGCATCGACGCGGTCCACGCGACCAGCCCCGCCGGGTACCTGACATTCGGTTTCGACGCGGACCTGAACGCCGCCGCGGCGACGGCGCTGTCGTGGATGGTGACCTGGATGCAGGCGATGCTGGGGATCGAGCGCAAGCCGGCCCTCGCCCTCGCCAGCACCGTCGTCGACCTGCGCGTGACCCAGGTCGCCAACGACACCTGGGGTGTGCACGCCCTCCTCGCCCCCGACGCGGTCACCGGGCCCGACGGCGAGCTCCTGCTGCCGCCCACCGGCTGAGGCCTGGGTTGATCCCGGGCCGCCGCCTGGGCAGGGTGGCCGGGTGACCTCGTCGATGACCGAGCCCGCCGCCCCTGTCACCCCGGTGGCCACCGTCGGCCTGACCCAGTCCGGGGGCCGCCTGGTCTGGCGGGCGGGCGGTCTCGTCCTGCACCTGCTGGTGGACGACGCCGCGCCGGTGCGGGTGGCGGCGCTGCTGCCGGCGCCCCCGCCGGGGACGGCGGTGCTGCCCGAGGACGCGCGGGACGCCCGCGCGACCCCGCTGGTCGAGCTCGACGTCGACGGCGAGGGCCGCACCGTCAACAGCCCCGCCGGCCAGCGCCGCCGGTTCGTCGCGGGCGGCCGCCTGCGCCACGTCTCGCACGCGGAGGCCGCGGTCGAGGGCGGCCGTGAGCTGCGGATCGTCCAGCGCGACGGCCGTGGCCTCGCGGTGACGTCCGTGCTCAGCGTCGGCGACGGTCTCGGCGTCCTGCACGCCCAGACCGGCGTCGCCCTCGACGCCGACGCCGGGCGCACGGTCCGCCTCCGCCACGTCGGGTCCCTGGCCCTGACCGGCTTCGTCCCGCCCGCCGACCGTGCGTTCCCCCGCCGCCTCGCCGTCCACCGCTGCGACAACGCCTGGGCCGCGGAGTACCGCTGGCAGACCCTCGACCTCACGGCGGCCGGCCTGGTCGACATCTCCTCCCCGCGGTTCGCCTACGGCGGCTCCCACGCGGCGTTGGACGTCACCGGCAGCGGCAGCTGGTCGAGTGGCAACCACCTGCCGGCCGGCGGGCTCACCGACACCGTGACCGGCACCGGGTGGTCCTGGCAGATCGAGCACGACGGGGCCTGGCAGTGGCAGCTCGCCGACCACGCCGGCGACGTGTGGCTCGGGCTGTCCGGGCCGAGCGACGTGGCCTCGGCCTGGTCGCGGGTGCTGGCGCCGGGGGACGCGTTCGCGAGCGTCGGGGTCGCCGTCGCGGTCAGCCCCGACGGGTTCGAGGGCGCCCTGCGCGAGCTGACCCGCCACCGCCGCGCGGTCCGCCGGCCCAACGCCGACGACGCCGAGCTGCCGGTCGTCTTCAACGACTACATGAACGGCCTGGACGGCGACCCGACCACGGCGCGCGAGCTGCCGCTGGTCGCGGCGGCCGCGGCGGCGGGCGCCGAGTACTTCGTCATCGACGCCGGCTGGTACGCCGACGACGCCGGCTGGTGGTCCAGCGTCGGGGACTGGCAGGAGTCCCGGGTCCGGTTCCCCGGCGGGCTCGCGGAGGTGTTCGACGCCGTCCGCGCCGCCGGGATGGTCCCCGGGCTGTGGGTCGAGCCCGAGGTGGTCGGGGTGGAGTCGGCGGCCGCCCGGGAGCTGCCCGAGGACGCGTTCTTCGCCCGCGACGGGGTCCGCCTCACCGAGAACAAGCGGCACCATCTCGACTTCCGCCACCCGGCCGTCCGGACCCGTCTCGACGCCGTCATCGACCGCCTCGTCGCCGACCTCGGGGTCGGGTACGTCAAGTTCGACTACAACATCTGCATCGCGCCGGGCACCGACGTGGGCGCGGACTCCCCGGGCGACGGCCTGCTCGGGCACAACCGCGCCTACCTCGACTTCCTCGACGGCCTGCTCGCCCGGCATCCGGGACTGGTGGTCGAGAACTGCTCGTCGGGTGGGATGCGGGTGGATCACGCGCTGCTGCAGCGACTGTCGCTGCAGTCGACCTCGGATCAGCAGGACCCGCTGCGCTACGTCCCGATCGCTGCGGCCGCGCCGTCCGCGATGACCCCGGAGCAGGCCGCGACGTGGGCCTACCCCCAGCCGGACTGGCCCGCCGACGTGAACGACGTGACGCTGCTGAACCCGCTCCTCGGGCGCATCCACCTGTCCGGGCGCCTCGCCGACCTCGACGCCACGGCGGCCGCCCGCGTGGCCGAGGCGGTCGCGGTCTACAAGGCCTACCGGCACCGCATCCCACACGCGCTGCCGAGCTGGCCCCTCGGCCTGCCCGGCTGGGAGGACTCCCACGTCGCGCTCGCCCTCACCGACGACGAGGGGACCCTGCTGCAGGTGTGGCGCCGCGGCGGTACGACCACCGTCGTCGTGCCACTGCCCGCGCTGGCCGGCCGCGGGATCACGCCGCGGACGCTGTTCGGGACCGCCGCCGACGTCCGCTGGGACCCGGCCGCCGGCACGCTCACGGTCGTCTTCGCGGGCGATCCGGGCGGTCTCCTGGTTGCCCTCACCGACACCTGACCGTCAGAGTGGGAACACCCCACCGCAGCCCCACCGTCCTGCCCGGCTTCCGGGCACGCCCGAGGAGAACGCCATGGCCGTCCGTCCGATCCGCCTGTTCGGTGACCCCGTCCTGCGCCGGCAGGCGGTACCCGTCACCGACTTCGACCGGGAGCTCGAGACCCTCGTCGAGGACCTGCTGGACACGATGACCGACGCGAACGGCGGCGGGATCGCCGCCCCGCAGATCGGCGTCGGCCTGCGGGTGTTCACCTGGCGGCTCGGTGAGGAGACCGGGCACGTGGTCAACCCGGTGATGACGTTCGTCGACGACGAGGAGCAGTACGAGCAGGAGGGCTGCCTGTCGATCCCCGGCATGAAGTTCGACTGCCGGCGGCACCTGCAGGTGATCACGACCGGCTTCGACGTGCACGGCGAGCCGATCGTGCTCCCGGGGACGGGCCGGCTCGCGATGATCGTGCAGCACGAGACCGACCACCTCGACGGCATCCTCTTCGTCGACCGCCTCGACGCCGACGTGCGCGCGGAGGCCGAGCGCGCGATCGCCGAGGCGGAGTGGAGCGGGGGCACGGTCCCCGAGATCCGCGTCAGCCCGCACACCGCGCTTCGCCGGAGCTGACCGGGACCCGAGTCCCCGTCCGGGCTCGGCACCCGTCGCGCGATGTCCCCATCGCGGCGGCCTGCCGCCCGCGATGACGACACTCCCTCGGACGACGCACCCCACCGCCCCGACAGTGCGGCACGAGTTCCCGACCCCGGTCTTCGGCCTGTGGGGATTGGCCGAGTCTCGAAGCGACCCTGAGCACCACTCGGATCGTTGAAGAGTCACCGCCGCCGAGGCCGTTCCTCCGTCGAGCGCTGTCCGACACCGCAGTGGGCGCTGACCCGCCTGGCGGGTCAGGCGGGGGTCTCGGTACCGCGGCTGCTGGTGGAGTCCGCGGTGGCGGAGGACAGGGTCACCGCGACCGACCGGCACGACATCCTGGTGGCGCTGTTCGGGTTGAGTCGGATCCTGGGTGGGGTCGCGAACAACCTCAACCAGCTCGCGAAGCACGCCAACGCCACGGGGGACTTCCCGCAGGGGGCGTTCGCGGTGCGGGAGCAGGTCCGGCGGCTGCTGCCGACGATCGAGGCGACCCTGTCGTCGGTGTCCAGGGTCCCGGTCGCGTCGGTGGCGGGGCGGCCTGGAACAGGGCGGCGCGTAGGCGGGCGTCGGGTCGCGGGTCCGAGCCAGCTGGGCGCCGGCGGCGGCGTTCGGCGAGCTGCGCCGCGGCGGTCAGCCCCACCCGCAGGACCTGCTCGGCGGCTTCGTCGAGTCCGTCAGCGTCGGGCACGTCGGTGTCTCCACATCTGGGGTTCGGGTCGGACACGGACGTCCGGGAACAGCTCGGCGGGCGGGGGTTCCTGCGGCAGGGCCGGTACGGGGTCGCGGTCGTGGTGGCGGTCCGGGGTGCACGCGGCGAACGGTGCGGGCGTCGCCGGCCTCGATAGGGCCGAGTCCGTCGGACGAGCAGGCGATCATCACGGCGGCGGTGAGGCGTTCGTCGTGCTCGGCGAGCCCCGAGATGTCCACACCCATCTCGGGAACGCCGAACTGTCAGGAACATTGACCGTCAAGTCGATTGACGAGAGGGCGAGCGGCGCGCACGCTGGCCCGATGAGCGAACACCCCCATCCCCACCCGCACGCCGACGCAGGACCGGTCGAGCCCGTCCCGGTCGACGATGTGCCGATCACGGCGCTGCTCCGTGCGGCCCGCGGCAGCTACGGCCATGCGGTGCGCCGCCGACTGGCCGCCGGTGGGTTCGACGACCTGCCCGGCAACGGCCCCTACGTCCTCGGCGGGATGGCCAACCACGGCGGTACGGCGGGGCAGCTCGTCCGTCAGCTCGGGGTGTCCAAGCAGGCGGCCAGCCAGCTCGTCGACACCCTGGTCGTGAGGGGCTATCTCGAGCGGCACCCGGACGCCGAGGACCGGCGTCGCCTCACGATCGTGCTCACCGAGCGCGGGCGCGCCGCCGCGGCGGTGGTCCGGGCCGGGGTGCTCGAGGTGGACACAGCGCTCGCGTCGGCGATCACCCCGGCCGAACTGGCCGGCCTGCGCGCGGGCCTGGTGGCGCTCTGCGACATCCGGGACGCGTACGAGGAGCGCAGCGAGGGACACCGCGAGGACGGGACCGCGGCGGCCGCCTGACGTCCACCGGAGCATCGGGCTCGTCACGTCGTCGCGGCCGCCCGGCCGCCCGCCGTCAGCAGGCCTGCGGGGGCCGTCCGGGTAGCCTCACGTCACGTGCTGGACGTCCGTGAGCTGCGTGCCGACCCCGACCGGGCCCGGGCGTCCCAGCGGTCCCGGGGGGCCGACCCGGCGCTCGTCGACGCCCTGCTCGCCGCCGACGACGACCGCCGCGGGGCGTTGACCGCGTTCGAGCAGACCCGCGCCGAGCAGAAGTCCCTCGGCCGCGACGTCGCCGGCGCCCGCGGGGACGAGCGCACCGCCCTGCTCGCGCGGACGAAGGACCTGTCGGGCCGGGTGAAGGAGTTGCAGGCCGACGCGGACGAGGCCGCCGCCCGGGTCGACGCCCTCCAGTGGCAGCTCCCGAACGTCGTCCTGGACGGCGTGCCCGCGGGCGGCGAGGACGACTACGTGGTCCGGCGGACGGTGGGCACGCCCCGGGACCTCGCGGCCGAGGGCGTCACCGTCCGGGACCACCTCGAGCTGGGGGAGCTCCTCGGCGCGATCGACGTCGCCCGCGGGGTCAAGGTGGCCGGCTCCCGGTTCTACTTCCTCACCGGGGTCGGGGCCATGCTCGAGCTGGCGCTGACCAACCTCGCGATGGACACCGCCCTGCGGGCGGGCTTCACCCCGGTGGTCACCCCGTCGGTGGTCCGACCGGAGATCATGGCCGGCACCGGGTACCTCGGCGCGCACGCCGACGAGGTCTACCGGCTGGCGGCCGACGACCTCTACCTCGTGGGCACGTCGGAGGTGGCGCTGGCCGGCTTCCACGCGGGGGAGATCCTCGACCTGTCGGCCGGCCCGAAGCGCTATGCCGGCTGGTCCACCTGCTACCGGCGTGAGGCCGGCTCCTACGGCCGGGACACCCGCGGCATCATCCGCGTCCACCAGTTCACCAAGGTGGAGATGTTCAGCTGGGTCCGGGTGGAGGACGCCGCGGCCGAGCACGAGCGCCTGCTGGGCTTCCAGGAGCAGATGCTCTCCGCCGTCGACGTCCCGTACCGGGTCATCGACACCGCGGCGGGGGATCTCGGCTCCAGCGCCGCCCGCAAGTACGACTGCGAGGCGTGGCTGCCCAGCCAGCAGCGGTTCCTGGAGCTGACGTCCACCAGCAACTGCACGACGTTCCAGGCCCGGCGCCTGGACGTCCGCGAGCGCCACGGCGACGCGACCCGCGCGGTCGCCACCCTCAACGGGACCCTCGCCACGACCCGGTGGATCGTCGCGATCCTCGAGAACCACCAGCAGGCGGACGGATCCGTGGTCGTGCCCGCGGCGTTGCGGCCGTGGCTGGGCGGTCGCGAGGTCCTCGAGCCGGTCGCGGTGTCGGCCTCGTGAGGACCGTCTGCCTCGTGGGGACCGCCTCGTGAGCACTGCTCCGGTGACCGGGCGGCTGACCCGGCCCCTGTTGGTCGCCCTCGACGTCGACGGGACCCTGGTGACCCCGATGGAGACGGTGTCGGAGCCGGCGGAGGCCCTCTCCGACCGGGTCCGCGACGCGGTGCTGGCGGTCGCCGCGGCCGGTGCGCACGTCGTCATCGCGACCGGCCGGTCGGTGGCCGGGACGCTGGACATCGCGGCCCTGCTGGGGTTCACCGACAGCTGGCTGGTCTGCGGCAACGGGACGATGACCGTGAAGCTGGACGCGGCGGCGCCCGGCGGCTTCGTCGTCGACGACGTCGTCACCTTCGACCCGTCGGCGGCACTGCGGATGCTCCGGGAGCTGCTCCCCGACGCCGTGTACGCGGTCGAGGACCTGGGCCGCGGGTTCCTCGTGACCGCGCCGTTCCCCGCGGACGAGCTCACCGGGGAGTACACGGTCGTCCCGTTCGACGAGCTGTTCGCCGAGCCGTGCACCCGGGTCGTGGTCCGCGACGTCGCCAGCGAGCCGGCCGCGTTCGCGGCGGCGGTCGAGCGGGCCGGCCTGCAGGGCGTGACCTACAACGTGGGCTGGACGTCCTGGCTCGACATCACCCCGGACGGCATCAGCAAGGCGACGGCGCTGGAGCGGCTGCGGGTCGCGTTCGGGGTCGACGCCGACCGGACGGTCGCGATCGGCGACGGGTCCAACGACGTGGAGATGCTGCGCTGGGCGGCGCGTGGCGTCGCGATGGGACAGGCCGAGCCCGCGGTCCGGGCCGCCGCCGACGAGGTGACCGCCGCGGTCGACGACGACGGCGCGGCGCTCGTCCTGGAGTCCCTGCTCGCCGAGGCCCGCGCGTGAGCACGCCGGCCGCGGGGGCGCCGATCGTCGAAGCGGAGTCCGGGACGGCCCCGCCCGAGACGTCGCCGCCCCCGCTGGCCGGGATCCGCCTCGTGGCCACCGACCTGGACGGCACCCTGCTGCGCACGGACGGGACGGTGTCGGACCGGTCGGCGGCGGCGTTGCAGGCCGCGGTCGCCGCCGGGATCGCGGTCGTCTTCGCGACCGGCCGGCCGGCCCGCTACCTCGACCACGTGCTGGACCGGACCGGGATCGCGGCGCTGGTCATCTGCGGGAACGGCGCGCTGGTGTGGGACCCGGCGACGGCCGAGCCCGTGCTGGTGCGCGGGTTCGCGGACGGGGTGGTCGCCGAGGTGGTGGTGCGCATCCGCGCGGTCCTGCCCGGCGTCGCGTTCGCGGTCGAGCAGGTCCGGGGCCTGTCCCACGAGCACGGCTACTCCCCGGCGATCACGAGCCCGGGCACGCGGCGGGTGGTCCTGGAGGACGTGCTCGACGAGCCGGTGCTGAAGCTCCTGGTCCGCGGCCCGGACGACGACCTCGACCGGCTGCGCTGCCTGGTGTCCGCGGCCGTCGACGGGGAGGCCGAGGTGACGTTCTCCTCCACCTATCGGACGCCGCTGCTCGAGCTGTCGGCCCGCGGGGTCGACAAGGGCAGCGCGCTCGCTGCGTACGCCGACACCCTGGGGCTGGGGTCCGCGCAGGTGGCCGCGGTCGGGGACATGCCGAACGACGTCGCGATGCTCCGCTGGGCGGGCACCGGCGTCGCGGTCGCGGGGGCCCACCCGGACGCCGTCGCGGCGGCCGACCGCCGGACCGCGGGCAACGACGACGACGGGGTGGCGCGCTTCGTCGAGGAGATCCTCGCGGCTCAGGGCTGACCCGGGCGGGGAGGACGACCGCGTTCGGCGGGCGGACCGGACCTGGGGAGAACAGGTCCGCTCAGGTGGATCACACCTGCCCACCCGGACAGTTGCTCCCGAGCGGGTACCTCCGACCAGGACAGCAGTCCTGGCGAGACGCTCCAGAGGCAGCGTCGACCGGGAGTCTCCAGCCCCGGACGGCGCCGCGGGCCGCCGGGGGCGCACACCGCCACCGCGCCGGCCGCCGCGAGCCGGGCCCGGTGGTCGTGGG
>CAXSIB010000073.1:0-11413 GCA_964237095.1 uncultured Actinomycetales bacterium | reverse complement strand
AGGAGGGCCGCGAGGACCTGCAGCTGCGGGTGCAGGTCGAGCCCGGCGGGTGCTCCGGCCTCGTCTACCAGCTCTACTTCGACGAGCGCCGCATCGAGGGCGACCGGGTCACCGACTTCGCCGGCGTCGAGGTCGTCGTGGACCGCCGCAGCGTGCCGTACCTGGCCGGCGCGACGATCGACTTCGTCGACACCATCGAGAAGCAGGGCTTCACGATCGACAACCCGAACGCCGGCGGCTCCTGCGCCTGCGGCAACTCCTTCCACTGACGGCCTGACCCCCGGGTCCGGCCTCGGCCGGACCCGGGGGACGGCTCGGCCGGGACTCCTCGGCCACCGTCCCGCATCCACCCGACGCCCCCCGCACCCACCGGTGCGGGGGGCGTCCGGCGTCCCGGCCGCCCGCCCGGTCCGCGGGGCTCCCCCGCCCCGTCCGCGGAGAGGGTCAGGGGTACCGTTGGCCGCGTCCTGGACGGGTCACCGTCGCCGGACCGGGGCTGGTCCGAGCCGCCCCGTCGGGGGCAGGGACCAGTCGTGCGCGAGGGGGAGCTGGTGGACCGAGAGCTGGTGGATCGACCGACGCGGACGGCGCAGGCGGGGCGGCGCACGGTCCGCGGCCGCCGGACGGCCGCGGCCCTGGTCGGGGTCGTCGGCGCCCTCGTCCTGTCGGGCTGCTCCTACCAGGGGCCCGGGGCGTGGAGCCGCATGGGCTACCCGCAGGGAATCGCGGACAACGCCCGGATGATCCAGCACCTGTGGATCGGCGCGTGGATCGCGGCGCTGGCCATCGGGGTGTTCGTCTGGGGCCTGATCATCTGGGCGATCGTCCGGTACCGGCGCCGCGGGAGTGAGATGCCCGCGCAGACCACGTACAACATGCCGATCGAGGCCCTGTACACGGTCCTCCCGCTGATCATCGTCGGCTGCCTGTTCTTCTACACCGTCCGTGACGAGTCGACGGAGTTGCGCACCCCGGCCCACATCGACCACGTCGACACGGTCATCGCCTACCGCTGGGCGTGGACCTTCCAGTACGACGACGCCGTCGACGGCAAGACGGTCTACGACGTCGGCACGGACTCCCAGCTGCCCGAGCTGTGGATGCCGCAGGGCGAGACGGTCGAGTACCAGCTCCGGTCCAACGACGTCATCCACTCGTTCTGGATCCCGGCGTTCCTGACCAAGCTCGACGTCATCCCGGGTCGGCAGAACGTCATGTACCGGACCGCGATGATGCTCGGGGATTACCCGGGCAAGTGCTCGGAGCTGTGCGGGCTGCACCACTCGCAGATGCTGTTCCGGGTCCGTGTCGTCACCCCGGCGGCCTACCGGGCCCACCTGCAGCAGCTGGTCACCCTCGGGCAGGTCGGGAACGCCCAGACGCACCTGTCGCCGCAGTACGACCCGAACGCGAGATTCGACGGGAGCACCTCATGACGACCATCGACGAACCACTGATCCGCCGGTCGGCGTCCGCGACCTCGGCGGTCCCGACCGGACGCCGGTCGCGGGCCTCGCTGGTGGTCAGCTGGATGACCAGCACCGACCACAAGGTCATCGGCTACCTCTACATCATCACGGCGTTCGTGTTCTTCCTCTTCGCCGGCGCCCTCGCCCTGATCATCCGGGCGCAGCTGGCCCGCCCGGCCAACGACCTGGTCGGGCCGCAGCTCTACAACGAGCTCTTCACGATGCACGGCACGGTGATGCTGCTGCTGTTCGCGACGCCCATGTTCATCGGTTTCGGGAACGTCATCATGCCGCTGCAGATCGGCGCTCCCGACGTCGCCTTCCCGCGGCTCAACATGTTCAGCTACTGGTGCTTCCTGTTCGGCGGCCTCATCACCCTCTCCGGGTTCCTGGCCCCGAACGGGGCGGCGGCGTTCGGGTGGTACGGCTACTCCCCGCTGACGTCGAACGCCTACTCGCCCGGGGTCGGGTCCGACCTCTGGATCATGGGCCTCTACATCGCGGGCATCGGGACGATCCTCGGCGCCGTCAACTTCGTCACGACGATCCTGTCGATGCGGGCGCCGGGCATGACGATGTTCCGGATGCCGATCTTCGTCTGGGACATCCTGCTGACGTCCGTGCTCGTGCTCATCGCCTTCCCGATCTTCGGCGGGGCGCTGCTCGCCCTGGAGGCCGACCGGCGGTTCGGGGCGCACGTCTTCGACGCGGCCAGCGGTGGCGCGATCCTCTGGCAGCACCTGTTCTGGTTCTTCGGCCACCCCGAGGTGTACATCATCGCGCTGCCGTTCTTCGGCATCGTCACCGAGATCTTCCCGGTGTTCAGCCGCAAGCCGGTGTTCGGCTACAAGGGCCTGGTGGGCGCCACCGTCGCCATCGCCGCCCTCGCGGTCGCGGTCTGGGCGCACCACATGTTCACCACCGGTGCGGTCGACCTCCCGTTCTTCTCGTTCATGTCCTTCCTGATCGCGGTGCCCACGGGGGTGAAGTTCTTCAACTGGATAGGCACGATGTGGCGGGGGGCGATCACTTTCGAGACACCCATGCTGTGGGCGATCGGGTTCCTCGTCACGTTCCTCTTCGGTGGGCTCACCGGTGTGCTGCTGGCGTCGCCGCCGCTGGACTTCCAGGCGAGTGACTCCTACTTCGTGGTCGCCCACTTCCACTACGTCGTCTTCGGCACCGTGGTCTTCGCGATGTTCGCCGGCTTCTACTTCTGGTGGCCCAAGGCGACGGGCCGGATGCTCGACGAGCGGCTCGGCAAGATCCACTTCTGGATGCTGTTCATCGGCTTCCACACCACGTTCCTCGTACAGCACTGGCTGGGCGTCGAGGGCATGCCGCGCCGGTACTGGTCGTACCAGGTCTCCGACGGCTTCGGGACGCTGAACGCGATCTCGTCGGTCGGGGCGTTCCTGCTCGGGCTGTCGATGCTGCCGTTCATGCTCAACGTGTGGGTGAGCCGCAAGCACCCGCTCATCACCGTCGACGACCCGTGGGGCTACGGCGCCTCGCTCGAGTGGGCGACGTCCTGCCCGCCGCCGCGGCACAACTTCGACCGGCTGCCGCGGATCCGCTCCGAGCGCCCGGCCTTCGACCTCAAGTTCCCGCACCTGGCCGCGGCCAACGACCGGGTCGACGCCGACGACCTCCTGGCGCCGGGCCGGACCGGTGAGGCGCGCGAGGAGGAGGCCTCGGAGATCTTCGGGGGCAAGCGCTCGTGAAGACCGAACGGCTCCTCTTCGCGATCGTCGCGCTGTTCCTCCTGATCGTCGCGCCGATCTACTACCTGCTCTCCCACGAGATCACCGGCACGGTCGCGCTGATCCTGGCGTTCTTCCTGATCCTGATCGTGACGTCCTACATCACGATCACCGGGCGGAAGCTGCCCCCCCGGCCGGAGGACCGCCTCGACGGCGACGTGGTCGACGGGGTCGGGGAGATCGGCTTCTTCAGTCCGCACAGCATCTGGCCGTTCTGGACCGCCGCGTCGTTCGCGCTGGTCGTGCTGGGTGTGGTGATCGGCTGGTGGCTGCTGATCATCGCGATGGCCTTCATGGTCATGGCGGTCATCGGGTTCACGTTCGAGTACTACCGCGAGGTGCCGGAGAGTCAGATCGGTTCCTCGACCGGTCACTGACCTATCCTGGCGGCGGTCGCGGGCCGGTGGTCCGCGGGCACCGGTGGCGTCGCGGCAGGGCACGGCGGCGAGGTGCCGCAGGCTGAGGCGGAGAGGCAGAGCATGGGGTCCGGGAGACGTGTGGGGTTGAGCCGGGTCGAGGTCAGCCGCCGGCGCGCGGTGTTGCTGCCGGTGTCGGTCGCCGCGGTGGGTGGGCTGGGTCTCGCCGGCTGCACCTCGTCGGGCGCACCCGCGGCCGGCCAGTCCGACGTCGTCGCCGCCACGGCCTCTCCGTCCAGCGACTCGGTCCCGACGGCCACCTCCACCCCCGGCGTCGGCACGACCGCCGTGCCGACCACCTCCACGGCCGCGGCGCCCCCGGTGCGGCTGACCAGCTCGCTCGGGACGAGGGCCAAGGACATCGCGTTCAGCGACCCCCTCGAGCTCGCGCTCCACGGCGGCATCGGCTCCGACCACCTCCAAGACGTCACCCTGGTCGGCGGGTCGGGGTCCGTGGCGGGCCGTTTCGACACCGCCCGCCGGTCCTGGACGACCGACGCCCTGGCCCCCGCGGCCCGGTACACCCTCACCGCGGTCGTCGCGTCGGCCGCCGGAGAGAAGTCGTGGAAGCGGACCTTCACCACCACCGCGCCGGACCGCACCCTGTCGGCCAGCGTCTTCCCCTCGGCCTCGCAGACCGTCGGGGTCGGGATGCCGCTGGTCGTCTCGTTCAACCACTCCGTGACCGACAAGGCCGCCGTCGAGCGGGCGCTGCGGGTCACCACCACCGCCCCGGTGGTCGGGGCGTGGCACTGGTTCACCGACGATGCCGTGACGTTCCGCCCCAAGAGCTACTGGCCGGCCAACACGCGTGTGCGGGTCACCGCCGCCCTGGCCGGTGTCGACGCCGGGGACGGCGTGTGGGGGGTCACGGACTCCGACCCGGTCGCCTTCAGCACCGGGGACTCGGTCGTCAACAAGGTGGATCTCGCCTCGGACACCATGCACGTGGTGGTCAACGGCGTGGTCGCCCGGACGGTCCCGGTCACCGGCGGCCAGGCCGGCATGAACACCCGGACCGGGATCAGCGTCATCAGCCAGAAGTACGCGGACATCGAGATGGACTCCGAGAGCGTGGGCTACGCCAAGGGCTCGGCCAACTACTACGACCTGATGGTCCACTGGGCGATGCGCATCACCAACTCCGGTGAGTTCCTGCACGCGGCACCGTGGTCGGTGTACGCGCAGGGCCGGGAGAACGTCAGCCACGGCTGCGTCGGGATGAGCACCGCCGATGCCTACTGGCTGTACCGGCACACCAACATCGGCGACGTCGTCGAGGTCACCGGCACCGACCGCCCGCTCGAGCAGGGCAACGGCTGGACCGACTGGAACGTCAGCTGGAAGGACTGGACGGCCGGCAGCGCGCTCAAGGCCACCGTCCGGACCTGACCGAGGCACCGCGACCATCCCGGCCCCGCGCCACTCCCCACGGAGCGGCGCGGGGCCGGATCGTCCCAGGACCCGAGGGGCAGGGTCGACTGCCGGTCAGCGGTGCCGCCGCGCCCGCGCGTACTGCACCGGCCAGGCCGGATCCGCTCCCAGGGCCTCCGCGGCCTGCAGCGGGAAGTAGGGCTCACGGAGGTCCTGGCGGCCCAGGAAGACCGCGTCCGCCTGCCCCCCGGCCAGGACGGCCTCGGCCTGCGCGGCGTCGGTGATGAGGCCGACCGCGGCGGTCGCCACGCCGGTCTTCTCCCGGACCGCGGCGGCGAACCGCACCTGGTAGCCGGGCTCGACGGGGATGGCCGCGTGCGGCACGTTGCCGCCGGTGGAGACGTCGACGAGGTCCACCCCGCGGCCGACCAGCAGCTGCGCGAACGCGACCGTGTCGCCCTCGGTCCAGCCGTCCTCGACCCAGTCCGTCGCGGACACCCGCACGAACAGGGGGCGGTCGGCCGGCCAGGCCGCGCGGACGGCGTCGACGACCTCGAGGGGGAACCGGACCCGACCGTCGAAGTCCCCGCCGTAGGCGTCGGTGCGCCGGTTGGACAGCGGGGACAGGAACTGGTGGAGCAGGTAGCCGTGGGCGGCGTGCAGCTCGACGACGTCGAACCCGGCCGCGGCCGCCCGGACCGCCGCCGCGACGAAGTCCGCCCGGACCGCCGCGAGGCCGGCGTCGTCCAGCTCGACCGGCTCGGCGTAGGAGCCGAAGGCGACGGCGGACGGGGCGACGGTGACCCAGCCGCCCTCGTCGACCCCCACGCTGCCCTCACCGTCCCACGGCCGCCGGGTCGAGGCCTTGCGGCCGGCGTGGGCCAGCTGGATGCCGACGGGCACCCCCTGGGCGTGCACGAAGTCCACGATCGGGCGCCACGCGGCGGTGTGGCGGTCCGACCACAGCCCGGTGTCCTGCGGGCTGATGCGACCCTCGGGGGAGACGGCGCTCGCCTCGGCCACGACCAGGCCCGGCCGGGCGACGGCGCGGGAGCCGAGGTGCACGAGGTGCCAGTCACCGGGCAGGCCGTCGACGGCGGAGTACTGGCACATCGGGGAGATCCACAGCCGGTTGGGGAAGGTCGTCCCGCGCAGGGTCAGCGGGGTGAAGAGCTCGGACACAGGACCTCCGGGGTGGGAGCGGGACGGACGAGCCGCACGGGCCGGGACGGTGCGGGGCGGTGTGGGGGAGCGAACGGGCAGGGGTGAGGCGGCGGACTGTGCCTCCCTGTCCTGCGCAACGCCCGCGCGGTGGCCCGCCTTCCCGCCGCGGTCACCCGTCCGGACGTGGCCGTCAGGCCCGGCCGCGTCCCGGGGAGGGGGGACGCAGAGACCGGTGCCACCCCGTGAGGGGTGACACCGGTCCCGGGTGCGGCGAGGCCGCGAGGTCACTTCTTGCGGCGACGCCCGGCCCCCACGGTGGCGCGGTCGCCGGACTCCAGCGCCGGTGAGCCCGAGTGGGACGCCCCGTCCTCGAGCACCGGCTCCTGGCCGCGGTTGTCGACGCCGATCGCCGGGGTCTCCTGGTGGTCCCAGGCGGCCCGGATCTCGTCGGCGGTGACCTTCGGCACGTTGTGGCGGAAGTAGAAGGACGACATCCGCCGGCGGACCCGCTCGACGGCGACCAGGGGGCGGTCGACGCCGTTCCCGTCGACGTCCGACCCGACCTCCATGGGGCGCTGCTCGACGAACTGGGTGAGCTCGTAGGCCCGCTCCGGGCTGATCGCGAGATGGGCCTCGCTGAACTTCCCGTCGGCGGACTGGCGGATGACCCCGGACTCCTTGCCGTGCAGGACGAGGTCCTTGTCCCGCTGCTGCAGGCCCGTGCAGATCTTCCGGGTGACGACGAACGCCAGCGGCGGGGCCACGAAGAACAGGACCCGGAAGGCCCAGATCAGGTGGTTGATCGAGAGGTGGAAGTTGGTGGCGAGGATGTCGTTGCCACCGGCGAACAGCAGGACCAGGTAGAACGTCAGGCCCATCACGCCGAACGCGGTCCGCGTCGCTGCGTTGCGCGGGCGGTCGAGGATGTGGTGCACGGCCTCGTCCCGGGTGACGAAGTGCTCGATCCACGGGTAGAGCATCAGCGCGGTGAACATGATGCCCGGGATGACCAGGGTGGGCAGCAGCACGTTGAAGCTGACGGTGTGGGACCAGAAGTCCCACTCCCAGTTCGGCGTGATCCGGACCGAGCCGTCCAGGAAGCCCATGTACCAGTCGGGCTGGGAGCCGGCCGACACCTGGGCGGCGTCGTAGGGCCCGTACAGCCAGATCGGGTTGATCTGGAAGGTCGCCGCCATGAACGCGACGACGCCGAAGACCACGAAGAAGAACCCGCCGGCCTTGGCCGCGTACACCGGGAAGAGTGGATACCCGACCACGTTGTTCTCGGTCCGCCCGGGCCCCGGGTACTGGGTGTGCTTCTGCAGCACGACCAGCATGAGGTGGAAGGCGATCAGCCCGAGGATGACCCCGGGGATCAGCAGGATGTGGATGGCGTAGAACCGCGAGTCGAAGTCCCCGCCCGGGAACGAGCCGCCGAAGACGAAGTACGCGACGTAGGTCCCGATGAGCGGGATCCCCAGGACGATCGCCTGCGCGATCCGGAGGCCGGTGCCCGACAGCAGGTCGTCCGGCATCGAGTAGCCGGTGAAGCCCTCGAGGATGCCGAGGATGATCAGCGCGCAGCCGATCACCCAGTTCAGCTCACGCGGCTTGCGGAACGCCCCGGTGAAGAAGGTCCGCATCATGTGGACGGTCATCGCGGCCAGGAAGAGCAGGGCGGCCCAGTGGTGGATTTGCCGCATCAGCAGCCCGCCGCGCACGTCGAAGGAGATGCGCAGGGTGGACGCCATCGCGTCGGACATCACCACCCCGTGCAGCGGCGCGTACGAACCGAGGTACGGGCCCTCCTGCAGGCTCGGCTTGAAGAACAGGGTGAGGTAGACCCCGGACAGCAGCAGGATGACGAAGCTGTAGAGCGCGACCTCCCCGAGCATGAACGACCAGTGGTCCGGGAAGACCTTGCGCAGGTTGCCCTTGGCCAGCTTCGCGATGCCGAGGCGCTCGTCGAGGAACTTGGCCGGACCCTCGGCGACGCGCAGGCCGTCGGGGATCTCGGTGGTGGTGGGTGCCATGGTGCTCATCCGCGCTCCCAGAAGCTGGGTCCGACTGGTACGAGAAAGTCTCGTGTTGCAACCAAGTATCCATCACGGTCCAGATGGATGGGCAGCTGGGGCATCGCGCGGGCGGCCGGGCCGAAGACGACCTTGCCCGCCTGGGCCAGGTCGTACTGCGACTGGTGGCACGGGCAGAGCAGGACGTGGGTCTGCTGCTCGTAGAGGGAGATCGGGCACCCCATGTGCACGCAGATCTTCGAGTAGCAGAAGATCCCGTCGACGTTCCACGTCTCCCGACCGGCGGGGACGGTGGCCTCGCCGGGGGCCATCCGCACGACGATCGCCGCCGAGCGGGCTCGCACCGTCTGGGCGCTGACCATGTCCGGGGTGCCGATCCCGTCCTCGTCCGCCACCTCGCCCGCGGTGGGGCTGTTCGCGCCGTTCGGGTAGAGCGAGCCCGGCTCCACGTTCACCAGGGAGCCGATGACGATGTCCGAGGCCTTGATCGGCGTCCCGAGCCCGTCCCGGACCAGCCGGGTGCCGGGGCGCCAGGTGGTGTGGAACAGGTCGTTGTGCGGCAGCGGCCCGAGGTCGCGCAGCAGCACCACCACCGGGGCGACGAGCAGGCCGAGCGCCGGGGCGACGCTGAGCTTGATCAGCGTGCGGCGGCCGAGGCCGGACTCCGCTGACCCCTTGAGCACGAGGTCGATCGCCTCCCGCCGCTCCTCCGGGCTCGAGGCGACGAGGTGGCGCTCCTCGCTGACCTCCTCGTCGACCATCAGCTTCTTGGCCCACTGGATCGCGGCGAGGCCGATGAGCAGCAGCGCCAGCCCCAGGCTCACGCCGAGGGCGAGGTTGGACGCATTGGTGTCGAGGAAGCGGCTGTTGTTCGGGATCGCGAAGTACGCGACGACGAAGCCGATGCTCAGCAGCGTCGACGCGACGAACATGCCGGCGATCTGGCGCTCGGCGCGCTTGGCGGCCCGTGGGTCGACGTCGGTGGGACGGGGCCGGTGAGGCGGCAGCCCGGGGTCCTCCAGGGGGCCGACCGCCCGCAGGGTGCCGCCGTGCCCGACCGGCTCGACCGCGGCCGACCCGTGCTCGGTCTCGGCCCCCCGCTGCGTGGTGCCCTCGGTGTCGCTGCTCATGCGCGCGTCCCTCTCACGGTCAGCCAGACGGCGATCAGCACGATCAGCCCGATGCCCACCAGCCAGCCGACCAGGCCCTCGGTGACCGTCCCGACCCGGCCGAAGCCGATGCCGCCCGCGTTGGGCTCCGCGCGGAGGGTGTTCAGGTAGGCCACGATCAGCGTCTTGTCCTTGGGCGCCAGCGCCGCGTCGGAGAAGACCGGCATCTGCTGGGGGCCGGAGAGCATCGCCTCGATGATGTACTTCCCGGAGACCTCGATCTTGGGCGCGTAGGCGCCGTTCGCGAGGGCGCCACCGCCCGCCGCGGCCCCGTGGCACTGCGAGCAGTTGTAGCGGAACAGCTCACCGCCGAGGGCGATCTGCGTCGAGCTCAGGTTGGCGCTGCTGTACTCCGCGGCCGCCGGCTGGCCGGGGCCGGGGCCGAGGGACGCGATGTACGCGCAGAAGGAGTCGATCTCCTTCTGCGTGTAGATGACCGCGTGCTTCTCGATCTGCGCGCCCGCGTTCGCGGCCGGCATCCGCCCGGTCCCGACCTGGAACTCGCACGACGCCCAGCCGACGCCGATCAGCGACGGTCCGAGGACCTTGTCGTTGCTCTGCATCTGGCCCTGGCCGTTGAGCCCGTGGCAGGTCGAGCAGTTGTTGGTGAAGAGACCCTTGCCGGTGGCGATCTGCTGGGTGCTCAGGTTCGAGGAGTTGCCGGCGGCCTGCGCGGTCGGGGACAGCGCGGCGTACCCCACCCCGAGGACGCCGAGCATCACGGCGATCACCGCGAGCCCCGCGAGGGGGTGGCGGCGGCGTGCGGACAGGTTCTTCACGGTCGACGGACCCCCCGGGTCACTTCAGCAGGTAGATCGAGGAGAACAGGGCGATCCACACGACGTCGACGAAGTGCCAGTAGTACGACACGACGATCGCGGACACGGCCTGCTCGTGGGTGTAGCGCCGGGTCGAGTAGGTCCGCCCGAGCACGATGAGGAAGGCGAAGAGGCCGCCGGTGACGTGCAGTCCGTGGAAGCCCGTGGCCAGGAAGAAGGCCGAGCCGAACTGGTCGGCCGACATCGACAGGCCGTCGTGGAACAGGTTGCCGTACTCCAGCACCTGCCCGGACACGAAGACCGAGCCCATCAGGTAGGTGAGCATGAACCAGCGACGAAGGTTGCGGACGTCGCCGCGCTCGGCCGCGAACACCCCCATCTGACACGTCACCGACGACAGCACGAGGATCGTGGTGTTCGTCAGCGCGTAGGGCACCGCGAGCAGCTGGGTGTCGCGCGCCCAGACCTCCGGGACCTCGCTGCGCAGGGTGAAGTAGACGGCGAAGAGGGCCGCGAAGAACATCAGCTCGCTCGCGAGCCAGACGATCGTCCCGACCCGCACCATGTCGGCCCGGTCGGCGCGTACCCCCGTCGCGGGGATGGTCGTGGCAGCCACGGGAGCAGTATGTCCTGCCGCTCCCACACAGGCCTGTGGGGGTCCGGGTGGGACCGCTGTCGATACGCTGCGGGGCGGCGCAGTCCGGCGGAGCCCGTCCGGGACCAGCTGCGACCCAGCTGCAGCCCGGCTGCATCCCCGAACAGGAGCACAGGCCATGGCGGACACCCACGGGGCCCCCGACGCACCCGCGACCGTCCGGGTCCTCGTCTACTCCGACGACCGGACCGTGCGGGCCTCGGTCCGCCTCGCCCTCGGCCGGCGCCCGGCGCCCGGGCTGCCGCTCATCGAGTACCTGGAGTGCGCGACGTCGTGGGCGGTGCTGCGCCTGCTCGACACCAGCACCGTCGACCTGGCGATCCTCGACGGCGAGGCCACCCCGAACGGCGGGCTGGGCCTCTGCCGCCAGCTCAAGGACGAGATCTTCCACGCGCCCCCCGTGCTGGCCCTGATCGGCCGGCCGCAGGACGCCTGGCTCGCCACCTGGTCCCGCGCGGACTCCGTCGTCACCCACCCGATCGACCCCGAGGTGCTGGCCGAGCAGGCCGCGGCCCTGATCCGGGCGCGCCTGGCGCTGCCGGCCGGGGCCGGCGGCCGGCCGGAGTGACGGCCGCCCTCCCCGCCGCCCAG
>CAXSIB010000072.1:0-11421 GCA_964237095.1 uncultured Actinomycetales bacterium | reverse complement strand
GGGCCGGCGGCCGGGTCCGGGGCCGGGCGCCCGACCGTAGGCGTCCCGGCGGCGGGGCGGGTGAGCGTCAGAGGTAGAGGCCCGTCCGGCCGTCGGCGAGGCGTTCCGCGGCGACGGCGTGGACGTTGCGCTCCCGCAGCAGGACGAACGTCGCCCCCCGGACCTCGACCTCCGCACGTTCCTCCGGGTCGAAGAGGACCCGGTCGCCGACCTCGACCGTGCGGACGTTCGGCGCGACCGCGACCACCCGGGCCCACGAGAGCTTCTTGCCCAGGCTCGCGGTCGCGGGGATGAGGATGCCGCTGCCCGACCGGCGCTCGCCGGGCTCGTCGTCGACGGTGGCGAGGACCCGGTCGTGGAGCATCCGGATCGGCAGCTCCGGGTCGCCGCCCGGGCTCGTCACCGGTCGGGCGGACGTCGCGGGCTGGCTCACAGCCGCGATCGTAGGTGCGGCCATGATGGTCCCCATGGCCGCCTCCGACCCCGCCACCGAGCCCGACCCCGCCGGCGCCGCGCCCGCCGGGAGCCCGGTCCGCCTCACCGTCGGCGAGCCCGCCCCCGACTTCACCCTCCCCGACGAGACGGGCACCCCGGTCACGCTGTCGGCGCTGGCCGGGCGGCGGGTGATCCTCTACGCCTACCCCGCGGCGATGACGCCGGGTTGCACCACGCAGGCGTGCGACTTCCGCGACAGCCTGTCCTCCCTCGAGGGTGCCGGTTTCACCGTCCTCGGGATCAGCCCGGACACCCCGGCGAAGCTGACGGAGTTCAAGGCCCGCGACGGACTCACCTTCCCGCTGCTCGCGGACACCGCCGCCGAGGTCCTCACCCGGTACGGCGCCTACGGGGAGAAGGCCAGCCACGGCCGCACCGTCGTCGGGGTCATCCGGTCGACGTTCGTCATCGGCGCGGACGGCACGCTGGAGAAGGCCGTGTACAACGTCAAGGCGACCGGGCACGTCGCGCGGCTGCGGGCGGAGCTCGGCGTCTGAGACGCTGGAGCCGCGGCCGGCCCGGCGGGCGGGACGGCCGCGCGCGCAGGGGTGGCGGAACTGGCAGACGCGCCGGGTTTAGGTCCCGGTACCGAGAGGCGTGGGGGTTCGAGTCCCCTCCCCTGCACGACGGCGACCCACAGTCGGACGCCGCCCCGTGCCACTAGCCACCCCGCGTCCCGCGCGCACCCTGGCCCTGCTTGTGGCCGGCGCGTTCTTCATCGAGAACCTCGACGGGTCGGTGCTGTCGACGGCGGCGCCGCCGATCGGGCGGTCGTTCGGGGTGCCCGCGGTCGACGTCAACGTGGCGATGACCGCGTACCTGCTGGCGCTCGCGGTGTTCATCCCCGCCAGTGGCTGGGTCGCCGACCGCTTCGGCTCGCGGCGGGTGTTCGCGACGGCGATCGCGGTGTTCACCGCCGCCTCGGTCCTCTGCGCCGGGTGCACGGACCTCCCCGAGCTGACCGCGGCCCGGGTCCTGCAGGGGCTCGGCGGCGCGATGATGGTGCCCGTCGGGCGCCTCGTGGTGCTGCGCACCACCGCGAAGGCCGAGCTTCTGACCGCGATCGCGTACCTGACGTGGCCGGGCCTCGTCGCACCGGTCCTCGGCCCGGCGGTGGGCGGGCTGATCACCACCTACGCCTCCTGGCGCTGGATCTTCCTGGTGAACGTGCCGCTCGGGCTGGCCGCCCTCCTCCTGGTGCCCCGGGTGGTGCCCGACGTCCGCGGCCCGCGGACGGCCCTGGACTGGTCGGGCGTCGTCACGACCGGGCTCGGTCTCGGCCTCGCGGTCGCCGGTCTCGAGGCCCTCGGGATCGCGGGCGCCCCGTCCGGGCTGGTCATCGTGTGCTGCGGCGCCGGCGGGCTGCTGCTCGCCGTGGCGGTCCGACACCTGCTCCGTGCCCGGGAGCCCCTGGTCGACCTGCGGACGCTGCGGATCGTGACCTTCCGGGCCAGCGCGGTCAGCGGGTCGCTGTCCCGCCTGGTGATCAGCGCGGTCCCGTTCCTGCTGACCCTCACCTTCCAGGTGGGCTGGGGGTGGAGCCCGCTGCGCGCCGGCACGGTGGTGGCGGCGCTGTTCGCCGGCAACCTCGGGATCAAGCCGCTGACCACCCCGCTGCTGCGCCGGTTCGGGTTCCGCCCGGTGCTGCTCGTGAGCGGCGCCGGCTGCCTGCTCTGTCTGCTCGTCACCGCGGCGACCGGTCCGTCGACCCCGCTCGGACCGCTGCTCGGGCTCCTGGTCGTCAGCGGGGCCTGCCGTTCGACCGCGTTCACGGCCTACAACAGCCTCGCGTTCGCCGACGTCCCCGCGGCGGACATGACCCACGCCAACACCCTGGCCGCGACCCTCCAGCAGCTGTCGGTGGGCCTCGGGCTGGCGGTCACGGCGCTGGCGATCCGCGTGGGCGGACCCCTGTCGGCGCACCTGGGCCTCACCGCGCCGACCGGGGTCTACCGGGTGGCGGCCGTCCTGCTGGCCGCGCTGCTGGTGGTCCCGCTGGCCGGCACGCTCCGGCTCCCCGCGGCCGCGGGGTCGGCCGTCACCGGGGCGCGCGCGGGCTGACGTGCGAGTGGGCGCGACCCCGACAGGGTCGCGCCCACTCGACGGCGGTCGTGCTGGTCCAGCTGGTGGTGGTGCTCAGCCGGCGAGGGCGTCCAGGGCCTTCATCTGGTCGTCGGTCAGGACGACGTCGCGGGCGTCGGTGTTCTCGCGGAGGTGCGAGACCGACTTGGTGCCCGGGATCGGCAGCATGACCGGGGACTTGGCCAGCAGCCAGGCCAGCGCCACCTGCGACGGCGTCGCGCCGACCTCGGCCGCGACCGCCTTGACGGGGCTGTCCGGCTTGGACAGGTCACCGGCGGCGATCGGGTTCCACGGGATGAAGGCGATGCCCTCCTTCGTGCAGTACTCGAGGACGTCGTCGGACTGGCGCGTGGTCAGGTTGTAGAGGTTCTGCACCGAGACGATCTCGGCCGTCCTGCGGGCCTCGACGATCTCGTCGACGGAGACCTCGGAGAGCCCGATGTGGCGCACCTTGCCCTGGTCCTGCAGGTCCTTGAACGCACCGACCTGGTCGGCCAGGGGCACCTCGGGGTCGATGCGGTGGAGCTGGATGAGGTCGATGCGCTCGACCTTGAGCTTGCGGAGGGAGAGCTCCACCTGCTGCTTGAGGTACGCCGGGCGCCCGACGACGATCCACTCGTTCGGGCCGGTGCGGGTGTTGGCGGCCTTGGTCGCGATGACCAGGTCGTCGGCGTAGGGGTGCAGCGCCTCGGCGATCAGGCGCTCGCTGACGTCGGGGCCGTAGGCGTCGGCGGTGTCGATGAGGTTGATCCCCAGGGCCTGGGTCTCCTTGAGCGTGGCGATGGCGCCGTCGTGGTCGGCGGGCTCGCCCCAGATGCCGTCGCCCGTGATCCGCATCGCGCCGAAGCCGAGCCGGCGGACGGGCAGGTCGCCGCCGATGCTGAAGAGGCCGTCGCGGGTGTCTGTGGTGACTGTCATGACCGGTCCAAGACCCTCGGCGGCCCGGGTGTTCCCACCCGTCCCGAGGTGGCGGCCCGTGGTGGGGTGCGGGATAATCCGAGTCGGGCCTGTCGCCGGAGCGCCTGCGGCGTGCATGCTGCGCCCGTGGCGACCCCTGGTACGACCCTCCCCCCGGGCACCCTCCTCCTCGCGTCGGCCAGCACCACCGCCGCCGCGGAGACCGAGCGCGCCAAGCTCCAGCGCCACTTCGGCCGCGCCGACATGACGTTCTTCCTGATCTGCACCCTCGTCGGCGTCGACACCGTCGGGGCGATCGCCGCGGACGGCGGCCAGGCCTTCACCTGGCTGATCGTGCTCGCGGTGCTGTTCTTCCTGCCGTCGGCGCTGATCGTCGCCGAGCTGGGCTCGACCTTCCCCGACGAGGGCGGCCCGTACATCTGGCCGCGGATGGCGTTCGGGCACCTCGTCGGCGCGGTCAACAACGTCCTCTACTGGATCACCAACCCGGTCTGGCTGGGCGGCACGCTCGCACTGCTGGCCGCGACCGTCGTCGGCACCTTCTTCACCCACAGCGCGGACGGGTCCCTGTCGGGCTTCGCGTTCTACGCGGTGACCGTCCCGTTCGTCTGGGTCGGGGTGCTCGCGGCGGTGCTGTCGCTCAGCGTCGGCAAGTGGATCCCGACGATCGGCGCCCTGATGCGGGTGCTGGTGCTCGGCTTCTTCAGCGTCACCGTCGTCGTCTACGCGGTCGTCCACGGCGTGCACGGCGTCCCGCACTCGGACTTCGCCCCGACCTACGTGACCTTCCTGGCCCTCGTCCCGCTGCTGCTGTTCAACTACGTCGGCTTCGAGCTGCCCAGCGGGGCCGGTGAGGAGATGACCGACCCGGCGCACGACGTCCCGCGGGCGGTCGCGGTCTCCGGCTTCGCCTCGGTGCTGCTGTACGGGGTCCCGATCCTCGGCATCCTGCTCGTGCTCCCCAGCGCGCAGATCACCAACCTGGGCGGGTTCATCGACGCGATCAAGACGGTGTTCACCGTCTACGGCGGCAGCGTGACCACGACCGCGGACGGGGTCACCACGACCCTCACCGGCGCGGGATCGGTCCTCGGCGACCTGATGGCGGTCGGCTTCATCCTCACGATCCTGACCAGCGGGGTGACCTGGATCATGGGCTCGGACCGGGCGCTCGCGGTGAGCGGCTACGACGGCGCGGCGCCGCGTTCGCTCGGGGTCTTCTCGGCCCGCTTCGGGACCCCGGTCCGGGTCAACCTGCTGTCCGGGGTGGTCGCGACGATCGTCCTGGTCGCGGCCCACTCCCTCTCCAGCGGCTCCGCGGCGGACTACTTCGGGGTCGTCCTCGGGCTCGCGATCTCGTCCACGTTCGTGTCCTACCTCGCGATCTTCCCGGCCGCGCTCGTGCTGCGGTACCGGGCTCGGGACACCGTGCGGCCCTACCGGGTGCCGTTCGGGACCGCGGGCATCTGGGTCGCGACGATCCTGGCCACCGGCTTCATCCTCGTCGGCGTGCTCGCGCTGGTCTGGCCCGGCATCGGGATCGGCTGGTTCGGGACGTCGGGCAGCTCCGCCGACGGGCTCCCGGACGCCTTCGCGGGCCGGCGCCTCGCCTACGAGCTGGCGACCGTCGTCCCGCTGCTGCTGTTCGTGGCCCTCGGGGTCGTCTTCTGGGTCATGGGCGCCCCGACGCGCCGCCAGCTCGCCGCCGACCGGGCCTGACCGCTCAGCCCGGCGCCCTCCCGGAGCTCAGCCGCCGGCGAGCGCGGCGAGCGCGGTGAGCATCGGCAGCGCCGCGGTGAACGCGCGCCCGCGGTGGCTCGCGGCGTCCTTCACCGCGGGGGCCAGCTCGGCCGAGCTGAGCGGGCTGCCGTCGGCGGCGCGGCCGTCGGGACCGGCCGGCAGGAAGACCGGGTCGTAGCCGAACCCGTGCGCCCCGCGTTCGTCGCGTGCGATGGTCCCGTCCCAGCGCCCCTCGGCGAGCTGTTCGGTGCCGTCGGGCCGGACGAGGGCGAGCACCGCGAGGAAGTGGGCGCCGCGGCGGCCGTCGGGGACGTCGGCGAGCTGGGCGAGCAGCAGCCGCCGGTTGGCGGCGTCGTCGCCGTGGACCCCGGACCAGCGGGCGGACA
The DNA here is from genome assembly GCA_964237095.1 of uncultured Actinomycetales bacterium. Classification (GTDB taxonomy): domain Bacteria; phylum Actinomycetota; class Actinomycetes; order CAXTBU01; family CAXTBU01; genus CAXSIB01. Next base: position 5,800 of record CAXSIB010000072.1, on the reverse strand, counting down.
ACATCCCGGGCATCCCGGCGAGGGCGTCGACGCATATCCCGGAGTCGTCGGCGAGGGTCGCGAGCCCGGTCGCGGCCACCCCGGCCCGGGCCTTGATCAGCGCGTTGGCCGTGAAGGTCGGGCCGTCCTCGACCGGCTCGGGCCAGCTCACGCCCACCTCGCGGGGACCGACCAGCTCGAGGTCGAGACCGGCCCGGGCGACCATCGAGCGGAACTCGGCGAGCTTCCCGGCGTTGCCGCTGGCGAGCAGCAGTCGACTCGGCGCGCTCGACCGCGGCGTCCCCGGGGCGGTCACGCGGCGGTCAGCCCGCGAGCGCGGCGAGCTGCACCGCGGTCAGCTCGGTACAGCCCCTCGCGGCGAGGGCGAGCAGCTCGTCGAGCAGGGCCCGGTCGAACGGCTCGCCCTCGGCGGTGCCCTGGACCTCGACGTAGCGCCCGTCACCGGTCATGACGACGTTCATGTCGGTGTCGGCGGCCGAGTCCTCGACGTACTCCAGGTCCAGGCGGGCCTCGCCGTCGACGATCCCCACGCTGACCGCGGCCACCGACCCGAGCAGCGGCTCCCCCGGGACGGTGCCGTTCGCCTTGAGGACCGCGACCGCGTCGGCGAGGGCGACCCAGGCGCCGGTGATCGCCGCGGTGCGGGTGCCGCCGTCGGCCTGCAGGACGTCGCAGTCCAGGACCACCGTGTTCTCCCCGAGGGCCCTGAAGTCGACCCCGGCGCGCAGCGAGCGGCCGATGAGGCGGGAGATCTCGTGGGTGCGCCCGCCGATCTTCCCGCGGACGGACTCCCGGTCGGTGCGGGTCGTCGTGGCCCGCGGGAGCATCGCGTACTCGGCGGTCACCCAGCCCTCGCCGGACCCCTTGCGCCAGCGCGGCACCCCGGCGGTGGCGGTCGCGGCGCACAGCACCCGGGTCCGGCCGAACTCGACGAGCACCGAGCCCTCGGCGTGGTCGAGCCAGTTCCGGGTGATCCGGATGTCGCGGAGGGAGTCGAGCGGGCGTCCTGCCGGTCTGGTCACGGACGGCCACCCTAGGGCGGAGCGGCGAGGTGGTTGCCGTGGCGACCCCCCAGACCGCACCATCGTCGGGTGACCTCTGAGCTGGACGGAACCGAGGACGAGCACTACGACTACGACCTGGTCGTCATCGGATCGGGTCCCGGCGGGCAGAAGGCCGCCATCGCCGCGGCCAAGCTCGGCAGGCGGGCTGCCGTCATCGAACGGAACATGGCGGTCGGCGGGGTCTGCACGAACACCGGGACCATCCCGAGCAAGACCCTGCGCGAGGCCGTCGTCTTCCTCACCGGCCTCAACCAGCGCGACCTGTACGGCGCGAGCTACAAGGTCAAGCAGGACATCACGATGGCCGACCTCATGGGCAGCACCGCCCACGTCATCGGCCGGGAGATCGAGGTCATCCGCGCCCAGCTGCAGCGCAACCGCGTCGACCTCATCGGCGGGGTCGGCTCCTTCATCGACCCGCACACGATCGCGGTCGAGGGCGTGCACACCGACCGCCGGGTGATCACCGCGGCCAACGTCGTGATCGCGACCGGGACGCGCCCGGCCCGCCCGCCCCACGTGCAGTTCGACGAGCGCCGCGTCATCGACTCCGACGGGATCCTCCACCTCACCTACATCCCCGCGACGATGGTGGTCGTCGGGGCCGGGGTCATCGGCATCGAGTACGCGTCGATGTTCGCCGCGCTGGGCACCCGGGTCACCGTCGTGGAGAAGCGCGACCGGATGCTGGAGTTCTGCGACCAGGAGATCATCGAGAGCCTCAAGTTCCACCTGCGCGACCTCGCGGTGACCTTCCGGTTCGGCGAGGAGGTGACCTCGGTCAAGGTGACCGAGAAGGGCACCGTCACCACGCTGGAGTCCGGCAAGCGCATCGGCGCCGACACGGTCATGTACTCCGCCGGGCGCCAGGGGGTCACGGAGTCCCTGAACCTCGAGGCGGGCGGGCTGTCCGCCGACGACCGCGGCCGGATCAAGGTCGATTCCGCGTTCCGGACGGTCGTCCCGCACATCTACGCGGTCGGGGACGTCATCGGCTTCCCGGCGCTGGCGTCGACGTCGATGGACCAGGGCCGACTGGCCGCCTACGACGCCTTCGGCGAGGAGACGCACTCCCTGTCCGAGCTGCAGCCCATCGGGATCTACACGATCCCGGAGGTCTCCTACTGCGGGGCGAGCGAGACCGAGCTGACCCGGTCCTCGACGCCGTACGAGGTCGGGATCTCCCGCTACCGCGAGCTGGCGCGCGGCCAGATCGCCGGCGACAGCTACGGGATGCTCAAGCTGCTGGTCTCCACCGTCGACCGCAAGCTCCTCGGCGTCCACCTCTTCGGGACGGGCGCGACCGACCTCGTGCACATCGGGCAGGCGGTCATGGCGTGCGGGGGGACGGTCGACTACCTCGTCGACACGGTCTTCAACTACCCGACGCTGTCCGAGGTCTACAAGGTGGCCGCGCTCGACGCGACCAACAAGATGCGGGCCCTGGCGCGCTTCGACCTCTGAGCCGGTGCCGCGCCACGAGGGCGGCGCCGCTCAGACCGTGACGGCGACGGTCTCGGCGGCGGTGACCTCCGGGCCGAGGAACCGCCGGGCCAGGCGGGTGAACTCCGCGGGCGGCCCGGTGGTCAGGAAGCGGTGCACGGGGGGCGCGGCGGCCGCGCCGGAGTCGGTGGTGGCGGTGGCGGCGGCGAGGTCCCGCTCGGTGAGCAGCCGGTAGAGGTCGGTCGCGGTCTCCGCCGCACTCGACACGAGCGTCACGCCGTCGCCCACGACGTAGGAGATCGCCGCCGACAGCAGCGGGTAGTGGGTGCAGCCCAGGACCAGGGTGTCGATGCCGGCGGCGACGAGCGGGTCGAGGTACTCGTGGGCGGCGGCGAGCAGCTCCGGTCCCCCGGTCACGCCGTCCTCGACGAAGTCGACGAACGCCGGGCACGCCCGGGTGCTGACGCGGACGGCCGGCACCGCGCCGAACGCGTCGTCGTAGGCCCCGCTGGTCGCGGTCGCGGTGGTGCAGACGACCCCGACGTGGCCGTTGCGGGTGGCCGCCACCGCGCGGCGGACCGCCGGCCTGATCACCTCGACCACCGGCAGCGGCGCGTACCGCTCCCGGGCGTCGTGCAGGACCGCGGCGCTCGCGGAGTTGCACGCGATGACGAGGACCTTGACCCCGTCGGCCACGAGGGAGTCCAGGCACTCCAGCGCGAACTCCCGGACCTGGGCGATCGGCCGCGGCCCGTACGGCTGGCGGAGGGTGTCCCCGAGGTAGAGCACCGACTCGTGCGGCAGCTGGTCGAGCACGGCCCGGGCCACGGTGAGCCCGCCGAGCCCGGAGTCGAAGATCCCGATCGGAGCCGCGGTGCCGGGCGTCACGGGGTCGTGCCGGCGGTGCCGGCGTCCTCCCGGTGGTAGCCGTACAGGTCGCCCATCGCCTCGTTGACCTGGATGACGACACCCTCCGGGTCGGTGACCTGCAGGCTGCGGCCGAACGCCTCGTCGACGATGTGGGCGTCGGTGAACCCAGCCGCGTGCAGCCGGTCGAGCACCGCCTCGAGGGGCTCGTCGGCCTCGAAGGACAGGGCGGTCTCGCCCGGGGTGCGCGGCGCGTCGGCGGCGGCCGCCGCGTGCAGCCCGACCAGCCCGCCGTCACCGGCCAGGTCGACCCACCCGCCGCCGTCGGAGCCGACCCGCGGCGCGAGGCCGAGCGCCTGCAGGAACCGCCGCTGGGCGGGCACGTCGTCGGTGAAGCGGACAGCGAGGACCTTCACGGGCGGATCTCCTGGCCTGGGGTGGGGGTGGGGGTGGGGGTGGGGGTGCCGAGCGCGGCCTCGAGCGAGGCCTCGACGAACGCCGACAACGATCGGCCCTCGTCGATGGCCCGGTGTTTGACGCGCCGTACCAGCTCGGGCGGCAGGTAGACGTTGAACTGGACCTTCGCGTCCGTCGGCATGCGCAGAAGCTAGCACGCTAGCTTTATAGACCAATAGCCGCTGTGGACAGGCGGACCACACGTGGACAGGCGGGGACCGGCCAGGGTGGACCCCCGTGGGGCGGCATGGTGGGCCGTCAGCGGGCGCGGCGGATCCGGATGGGCCCGCGGGCGGTGCTCGGGTCGACCACGTGTCCCTGCTGGGTGATCTCGACCTCCCCGGCGGCGACGAGCCGCCGCGCGGCCTGCCGGGTCGGCTCCATCAGCTTCTGCCAGGTGTCCCCGCCGATCTCGCGGGCGACCTCGCTCGGGCAGATGGTGGCGGTGGCCGCCCGCTGGGCCAGGCGGTCGCGGATCCCCTGCTCCAGCCGGGTGTCGAGGCTCGTCACCCCGTGCCGCCGACACCCGTCGGAGCAGTAGCGGACGTTCTCCCAGTCCCGCGCCCACTTCTTGCGCCAGGTGATCGTGCGCCCGCACACGGCGCAGGTCTTGGTCGGCAGCTCCACTCCCCCATCCTCCGGCGCCCCCGTCCCCGCCGCCCGTCCCGCATCGACCGCCGCCTTGCCGCGCAGCATCGACCGCCGCATCGACCCCGATCTGCACACATCCGCCGTGGCGTCACCGCGCGGACCGACCCCGATCTGCACGCAACCGCCCCAGGACGTCGTATCGGAGGCGCTCGGGCAGTTGGGTGCAGATCGCGGTCGACCGAGAGCTCAGACGGCCGTCCGGAACCCGGACCGGCGACGCCGGGACAACACGGTGGCGACGGATCGGGCGACCTTGTCCGGTGATCCGAGGACGTCCTCCCAGCTGAACCGGAGGGTGACGTACCCCTGTCGGCTGGCGGACGTGTCCCGGCGGTAGTCGGGCCGGTTGCTGTGCGACCCGAAGCCGTCGGCCTCCACGATCAGCCAGCCGTCCACCAGGAAGTCGACCCGGCCGATCCCGACGAGCTGCGCCTGCAGGTCGATCCCGGTGATGCCGCCGTCGATGAGCGCCGCGCGGGTCAGGGACTCGAGTCGGGACTCGGCTCGGGGGTCGGCGTGCCGGAGGACCCAGCGAGCCGCCTCGCCCGGCCTGCCTCCGAGCGCTTGCTCCAGGTCGCGCCGGCTGGTCGGCGACGTCCGGAGGACGGCATCGCAGACGGCGAGCGCGTCGTGGCGCGGCAGGCATCCCACGGCCCGGGCTGCTGCTCGAACGATGGGCTCGACCGGCCCGTCGACGCGACCCCGGTGCCACACCGCGCCGGGTGCGCTCCGGGTGCTCCGACAGACGACGTGGGGGATGTCGTGACCCGGGGGCAACGCGATGCCGTACCACCGCAGCGCCGAGATGCAGCCGACGGCGCCCCGGACGCGGGCGGCGACGCCGAACGCCCGGGCCAGGTCCGGCAGCGCACACCCGCCGCGACCGTGGTCGACGACGTGTCCGCTTCGCACTGCAACCGCCAGCTGGGCGCGCGTCACTCCGGCTTCGAGCAGCAGCCGGCGGGAGGCGATCCCGCCGGCGGCGCTGACCAGGCGGGCGACGTCCACCGGGTCAGCCTCCACCGGGCGGTCGCTCCCCCCACCCGGTCGACGCCGATCGGTGGACGGGCGCCCCGACGGCACGAGCTGTGGACAACGCCAGTCCGCACGCCCGGTCGGGGGTGTGGACCGTCCGCGGTGGAGCCGGCGGCGTCCCCGATCTGCAGACAACACCCCGACAGGCGTCCGATCGGCCCCGATCGACGGTTGTCTGCAGATCGCGGTCGCCCGGTCCCGTCCGGGGCGAGCTCAGCGGGCCAGCCCGCTGGGGTCAGGCGCCGACGTAGTCGGCGAGGTACTCCCCGGTCAGGGTGGACCGC
>CAXSIB010000071.1:0-11553 GCA_964237095.1 uncultured Actinomycetales bacterium | reverse complement strand
CGGTCGCGCACGGGCTGGCGATGGCGGCCGCGGGGGCCGACTGGGTCGACGTCGGGGGGGAGTCCACCAGGCCGCACGCGGCGCCGGTCGCGGCGGCCGAGGAACGCGCGCGGGTGGTGCCGGTGGTCCGGGAGCTCGCCGCCCACGGGGTGGCGGTGTCCGTCGACACGATGCACGCGGACGTCGCCCGCGCGGCCGTCGCCGCCGGCGCCGGCCTCGTCAACGACGTCTCGGGCGGGCTCGCGGACCGGGCCATGCTCGACACCGTCGCCGAGCTGGGCGTGCCCGTCGTCCTCATGCACTGGCGCGGGCCGTCCGACGTCATGGACTCCCTCGCGGTCTACGGGGACGTGGTCCACGAGGTGACCGGGGAGCTGGCCGCCCGGGCGGCGGCGGCGCTGGCCGCGGGCATCGACCGGTCGCGCATCGTGCTGGACCCCGGCCTCGGGTTCGCCAAGACCGCCGACCACAACTGGGAGCTGCTCGCCGGCCTCGACGCGCTGGCCGCCCTCGGCCACCCGCTGCTGATCGGGGCGTCCCGCAAGCGCTTCCTCGGGACGCTGCTCGCCGGCCCCGACGGGACCCCCCGGCCGGCGTTGGAACGGGACGCGGCCACGGCCGCCGTCACCGCGCTGGTGGCGTCAGCGGGGGTGTGGGGCGTCCGGGTTCACGAGGTCGCGAGCTCCGTCGACGCCGTCCGGGTCGCGCACCGGATCGCCGCCTCCCGGTCGTCGGCGGCAGCTTCGACAGCAGCGGCAGCAGCAGCGGCCGCGGCCGCGGCGGCCGCGTCGCGGCGCTGACGGCGTCGCAGGACGATCGCGACCGCGAAGATCGCCAGGCCGGCCGCCGCGAGCCCGCTGGCCACCAGGTTGGGGGAGGCGAAGCCGAACCCGGCGGCGATCGCGAGGCCGCCGGCCCACGCACCGAGCGCGTTGGAGGCGTTGAACGCCGACTGGAGCGACGCGGCGGCGAGGTGCGGGGCGTGCCCGGCGAGGTCGATGATCCGGGTCTGCAGGCACATCGTCAGCGACATGACCGAGGCCGCGAACACGAACACGAGCACGACCGCGGCCACCTTGTCGTGCAGGAACAGGTAGAACGCGGCCGCCACGACGACCTGGGCGGCGAGCAGGACGACCGCGGCGCGGGTGGGGCCCCGCCCGGCGATGCGGCCGCCGGTGAGCGTCCCCGCCGTCATGCCGAGCCCGAACACGACGAGCAGCACCGGCAGCGTGCGGGTGCCGAACCCGGCGACCTGCGTCAGCATCGGCGCGATGTAGCTGAAGCTCGCGAAGAACCCGGCGACGCCGATCGTCGCGACGCCGAGGGTCAGCCAGATCTGGACGTCGCGGAACGCCCCCAGCTCGCGGCGCATCGAGACGTTCTCCGTCCGGGCGTCCCGGACGAGCAGCGCGATCGCGCCCGCGGCGAGCAGCCCGATCACCGCGACGGCGCCGTAGATCGGCCGCCAGCCGATGTCCTGGCCGAACGCCGTGGTCAGCGGCACCCCGACGACGTTGGCGATCGTCAGCCCGACGAACATCAGCGAGGTCGCCACGGCCCGCTTCGCCGGCTCGACGAGCGAGCCCGCGACCACCGACCCCACCCCGAAGAACGCCCCGTGCGGCATGCCCGCGACGAAGCGCGCCGCCAGCTCGAGGTGGTAGGTCGGCGCGACGGCCGACAGCGCGTTGCCCACCGTGAACCAGATCATGAGACCGACCAGCACGGTGCGCCGGGGCAGCCGGGCCGACACCGCGGTCAGCAGCGGCGCCCCGACGACGACCCCGAGCGCGTAGGCCGCGACCAGGTGCCCGGCGGTGGGAACCGAGATCCCGAAGTCGGTGGCCATCTGCGGCAGCAGGCCGAAGACCACGAACTCGCAGGTCCCGATGCCGAACGCGGCGAGGGCCAGGGCGAACAGCGCGACGGGCACGGGTCACATCCGATCGGTGGTCGCGGCAGCGCTCACACGGCAGCGCTCGACGTGGACTGCTCCGAACAGACCGCTCGGGAAAGCGGGTGCGGGGAGCCCGGGAGAGCACGGGGAGAGTGGGGCGGCGGGAGGCGGGCAGGGCACCGCACACCGATGTGACGCGATGAGCAGACTATCGGTGTCGCAGCCGACCGGGCCGCGCCTCGGGGGAGCGGTGGTCACGGTGCGGGTGTTCGTCACGGGCGGTTCGGGGTACATCGGCCGCCAGGTGCTCCGCCTCCTGCTCGCCCGCGGGGACTCCGTGCTCGCCCTCGCCCGCAGCGACGAGGCCGGCGACACGGTCGAGGCCCTCGGCGCCCTCGCCGTGCGCGGGGACCTCGCCGACGCCGAGGCGCTGACGACGGTCACCGGCGCCGTGGACGCCGCGATCCACCTCGGGGTCGCGGGCGCGGACAGCGCCGCGGTGGACGCCGCCGCCGCTGAGGCGATGCAGGAGGGGCTGCGGACGAAGCCCTACGTGCACACCTCCGGCGCCTGGGTCTGGGGCTCCCAGCCCGAGGTCGTCGACGAGGACGCCCCACCGCGCCCGCCCGCCCTGACCGCCTGGCGGACGGCCAACGAGGAGCGCGTGCTGTCCCGGGTGCGGTCGGGCGGGCACCCGGTGATCGTCGCCCCCGGCATCGTCTACGGCCACGGCCGGGGCATTCCCGTGGCGGCGCTGGTCGACCCGGGCCGCCCGGCCGGGGAGGTGTGGTCCCTCGGCGACGGCGACCAGCACTGGTCCCTCGTCCACGTCGAGGACGTCGCCGCGCTCTACGTCGCCGCCCTGGGAGCGCCGCGCGGGCGGGTCTACGCCGGGGTCACCGAGGACCAGCCGGTGTCGGCGGTCGCCACGGCCCTCGCCGTCGCCGCGGGGGACCTCGACGTCCGGCCGGTCGGGGACGCCGAGGCCGGCGCCCGCCTCGGCCCGCTGCTGCCCGCCCTGCTCATGGACAACCGGGTCAGCGGCGCCCGCGCCCGCACGGAGCTCGGCTGGGCCCCGCGGCACACCGACGCCCTGACCGAGCTGGCCCGCCACCGGCTCGCCGGGTGACCCGGCGAGACGGGTGACGGCCCGCCCGGGACAGACCGGGGGCCGACGGACCACGATGGCGGCATGACCACGTCCCCCACCGCCCCCGGGACGCACGAGGGGATGCCCGACGACGCGCACGACGGGGCGCCCCCGGCGCTCGCCGACCCCGCGCGCTTCCGGGAGGTGCTCGGGCACTTCGCGTCCGGCATCGTGATCGTCGCCGCGACCCTGCCCGACGGCCCCCTCGGGCTGACGTGCCAGTCGTTCACCAGCGTCTCCCTCGACCCGCCGCTCGTGTCGTTCGCGGTGGCCACGACCTCGCGCCGCTACCCGCGGATCCGGGAGGCGGGCGGCTTCTGCGTGAACGTCCTCGCCGACGACCAGGCGGAGCTGTCCCGGGAGTTCGGCCGCGGGTCGGCGGACCTGTGGGATCACCTGCGCTGGCGGGAGTCCCCGCTCGGCAACCCGGTGATCGACGGCGCGCACGCCTGGATCGACTGCTGCACCGAGACCGAGATCCCGGCCGGTGACCACCTCATCGTGCTCGGCCGGGTCATCGACCTCAGCGCGGCGAGCGACCGCCGCCCCCTGGTGTTCTACCGCGGCGGCTACACGTCACTGCCCGGCTGAGCAGCGTTCTCAGGCGGCCTCGGGGTCGCGGCGGCCGGGGGTGAAGCCGACGCCGCCGTCGTCCTGCTGCGCGCGGATCACGTGCACCACCGCATTGATCAGCGCGAGGTGGGTGAACGCCTGCGGGTAGTTGCCGAGGTGCCGCCCGGTGCGGGTGTCGATCTCCTCGGCGTAGAGCTCCAGTGGGCCGGCGAAGGACAGCAGCCGCTCGCACAGCTGGTGCGCCCGGGTGATCTCGCCGATCTCGACGAGGGCGGACACCAGCCAGAACGAGCAGATCGTGAAGCTGCCCTCCTCGCCCCGCAGGCCGTCGTCGGTCTCGCTCGTCCGGTAGCGCAGGACGAGGCCGTCCTGGGTGAGCTCGTCGGCGATCGCGAGCACGGTCGTGCGGATCCGCGGGTCGTCGGCGGGCAGGAACCGCAGCAGGGGCAGGAGGAGGGCGGAGGCGTCGAGGGCGTCGTCGCCGTAGCGCTGGACGAACGCCCCGCGCGCGTCGACCCCGTGCTCGCAGATGTCGGCGTGGATCTCGTCCGCCGCCAGCTGCCACTGCCGGGCGTACTCGTCCTCGTCGTGCAGGCGGGCCAGGCGGGCGCCGCGGTCGACCGCGACCCAGCACATCATCTTCGAGGACACGAAGTGCTGCGGGGCGCCGCGGACCTCCCAGATCCCGCGGTCGGGCTCGCGCCAGTGCTTGAGGGCCTGCTCCACCTGGCGTTTGAGGATCGGCCACAGGCTCTCCGGCAGCTGCTCGCGGGACTTCGCGTGCAGGTACACCGAATCCAGGACGGCGCCCCAGAGGTCGTTCTGCTGCTGGCCGACGGCGCCGTTGCCGATGCGGACCGGGCGCGCGCCGCCGTAGCCGAACAGGTCCTCGAGGACCTTCTCCTCCAGGTCCCGCTCACCGCCGACCCCGTACATCACCTGCAGGTCGTGCTCGCCGCGGCAGACGTCCTCGATGAAGTAGAAGAAGTCGTCGGCCTCGCGCTCGAGCCCCAGGGTGTACAGCCCCCACAGGGCGAACGTCGAGTCGCGGATCCACGCGTAGCGGTAGTCCCAGTTCCGCTCGCCGCCGGGGGTCTCCGGCAGCGACGTCGTGGACGCCGCCAGCAGCGCCCCGGTCGGGGCGTAGGTGAGGCCCTTCAGTGCGAGAGCACTGCTCTGCAGGTAGGTCCGCCACGGGTGGTCGGGGAAGACCCCCTGGGTGATCCACTGCCGCCAGTACTCCGAGGTCCGCCACATCCGGTTCTCCGCCTCCGCCCACGTGCGCGGCGGGGTCAGCGACGACCAGCTGAGCGCGACGAACGCGTGGTCGCCCTCGGTGAGGCGGGTCCGCGCCAGCGCCGACCGGCCCTCGACGCCGATGCGGAGGTCGGTGGTCAGCCGCAGCGTCACCCCGGAGGCGCCGTCGCGGGCGAACACCTCGCCGTAGGCGGGGCCGTCGTACTCCCAGGACGCCTCGCGCTCGCCGTAGCCGAACACCGGCTCGCACGACATCGCCAGGTCCACTGACCCGCTGACGCACTTGACGGTCCGGAGCAGGCAGTGCTCGGCGTCGTAGTCGGTGGGGGAGCGGCGGTGGGTGCGCGAGCGCGCCTCGGTGTTGTGCCACGGCCCCATCAGCAGGGCGTCGCGGACGATCAGCCAGCCGGTGCGGGTCTGCCACGTCGTCTCGACCATCAGGCTGCCCGGCAGGTAGCGGCGGGCGGCGGGGACGGACACCCCCCACGGGGCGAGGACGAACCTGCCCGCGGCGCGGTCGAGGGTGGCCCCGAAGACGCTGGGGGAGTCCGGGCGGGGCAGGCACATCCACTCCACCGCGCCCCCGGGGGCGACGAGGCAGGTGTTCTCGCAGTCGGAGAGGAACGCGTAGTCCGCGATCGGCGGGAACGACCCCTGGCCCCACGGCGGGATGCCCTCCGCCCCGGGTGCTCCGTCGGTCTCGTGCGTCACGTCACCCGGCATGGACAGAGCATCCCGGGCGCGGGCGCCTCCGCGCCAGCGCACCGCCGACGGTCACCCGGAGGGCCGACCCGACGACCCCGTCAGGTGAGACGACCCCGTCAGGTCAGCAGGTCGCGCGTGACCTCGGAGAGGTCCCGGCAGCCGGCGAGCTGGAGGACCTCGACCAGGTCGTGGCGGAAGCCCTCGAGCAGGGCGGCGACGCCGGCCGCGCCGTCCGCCGCCAGCGCCCAGAGGACCGGCCGCGCGACGAGGACCGCGCGGGCGCCGAGGGCGAGGGCGACGAGGACGTCGGCCGCCGTCCGGATGCCGCCGTCCACCAGCACGGGGACGTCGGGCGGCACGGCGGCGACCACCTCCGGCAGGGCCCGCGCCGACGCCACGGCCCGGTCGAGCTGCCGGCCGCCGTGGGTGGACACGATGACCCCGGCGGCCCCGGCCGCGACGCACTCGCGGGCGTCGTCGCCGCGCAGGACGCCCTTCACCAGCACCGGCAGCCCCGACAGGCCGGCCAGCCAGTCGATCTCCGCGAGGGTCACCGACGGGTCCTCGCGGAGGGACTCCGACAGGTCGAGGCCGCCGGGCAGCAGGTCCTCCACGATCGGGACGTCGATGTTGACCCCGGTGATCGCGTCGGTCAGCGGCAGGAACTCCGTGCCCTGGCGGAGCTTCGTCCCGACCACCGGGGTGTCGCCGGTCAGCACCACCGCGCGGGCGCCCGCCGCGGCCGCGCGCTGCACCAGGTCGACGGTGATCGCCCGGTCGCGGAAGACGTAGCACTGGAACCACCAGTCCCCGCCGGCCCCCGTCACTGCGGCGGCGACGTCCTCCAGGCGGGTCGAGCACCGCGAGGAGACCACCTGGATGCCCCCGGCCGCCCCGACCCCGCGGGCGGTCGCGACCTCGCCCTCGGGGTGGGCCAGCACCTGGTACGCCGCCGGCCCGGCGAGCACCGGCGCGGTCAGCGTCGAGCCCAGCAGGTGCAGCGTCGTGTCGACCTCGGCCACGTCGCGGAGCACGTGCGGCCGGAACCGGTGGGCCCGCCAGGCGTCCTCGGACTCGGCCAGGGTGACCTCCGCCCCGGACCCGCCGGCGTAGTAGCCGGCCACGATCGGGGAGAGGACCTCCAGGGCGCGGCGGTACTGGGTCGCGGTCAGCGTCGAGAGCACGGGCAGACTCTCCCGCATCGCAGAGCGCTCATCCGGCGACACGGCTCCGCCGGTGCCCGACCCGTGCCGCCGCTGGGAGAGTGGGGTGGTGAGCGACGACCCGGGCCGGCTCGGTGACGCGGCCCTCGACCGCACGCGGATCGTGCTGCGCGGGGTGCGGGTCTCGACGCGGGTCGGGTGGGGCGAGGAGGAGCGGCAGGTGCCGCAGCTGCTCGTGCTCGACCTGGAGCTCGAGCTCACTCCCGGTCCCGCGGCCGCGCCGGAGGACCTGGCGTCGACCGTGGACTACGCCGAGCTGGCCGGGCGGGTGGCCGGGCTCGTCGCCGGCCGGGTGCGGCGGCTGCTGGAGACGGTGGCCGGCGACGTCCTCACCGAGGTCATGCGCGACGGGCGGGTCGACGCCGCTACGGTCACCGTGCACAAGCCGGCCGCGCCGCTGCCGGTGGACGTGGACGACGTCGCGGTCGTCCGCACCCGCCGCCGGAGCCCGGCCTGACCCGGCGCCGGCCGCGGGCGGAGCCGGCCCCGCGCCGGAGGACCGGAGGGTGGTCGTGACCGAGTCGCCGAACCCCGACCTGATCGACTCCGCGACCCTCACCGGCCAGCTGCGGCCCGTCCGCCGCGTCGCGCTCGGCCTCGGCGGCAACGTCGGCGACGTCCCCGACACCCTCCAGCGGGCCGTCGACGCCCTGCTCGACACCCCCGAGACCGCGGCGGTCCGGATCTCCTCGGTCTGGCAGAGCCCCGCGGCCGGCGGCCCGCCCGGCCAGCCCGACCACCTGAACGCGGTGCTCGTCCTGGACAGCTCGCTGCCGTCGGCGGTGCTCCTCGAGCGGGCGCACGTGATCGAGGCCGCACTCGGCCGCGACCGCGCCCGCGAGCAGCGCTGGGGTCCGCGGACGGTCGACATCGACGTGCTCGCGGTGGGCGACCGGGTCCTCGAGGGCCCCGGCCTGCAGCTGCCGCACCCGCGCGCCCACGAGCGCGCCTTCGTCCTGCTGCCGTGGGCCGAGGCCGACCCCGACGCGGTCCTGCCCGGGATCGGGCGCGTCGACGACCTCGCGGCCGCGGTCGACCCCGCCGGGGCCCGGGTGCGCCCGGACCTCCAGCTCTGGCTGCCAGGCTGAGCCGGGTGACCCGATGCACCTGACCCGGTTCGGTTCGGCGCTGGTCGCCGCGGTCCTCGGCGCCGGGGTGGCGCTGATCGCCGCCGTCTCCCAGGTCAGGGCCCGCGGCTACCCGCCGGAGCTGTCGGCCGCCGCGCTCGTCGCGCTGGTCATCGTGGCCCTCGGGCTCGTCTTGGCCATCCGGTACATGCGCGTCCGGCTGCGGGTCACGGCCGACGTCCGCCCCGACCCGCACCTGGCGTTCCGGCTCTTCGTCCTCGGCAAGGCCAGCGTCCTCGTCGGGTCCGCGGTCCTCGGGATCTACCTCGCCCTCGGCCTCGAGCGCTTCGTCGACGGGCACGGTGACGCCAACCGCCAGCAGCTCGCCCTCGCGGCCGCCGGGGTCGTCGCCGGCCTGGTCGTGGCCGTCCTGGGCGCCGTCCTCGAGCGCTCCTGCCGCGACCCGGGGGGTCCCGGCGGACCGCCCGTGCCCCAGGACGAGTCCGCCTGGGCGCCCACCGTCACCGGCGACGGCGAGCTGCCGTACGACGGGCCGGCCCCCACCCCGTAGCGTGCCCGCCGTGCTGCTCGCGACGTGGAACGTCAACTCCCTGCGGGCCCGCCTCCCCCGCGTCCTGGACTGGCTGGCGACCCGGGAGCCCGACGTGGTCGCCCTCCAGGAGACCAAGTGCACGGCGAGGAACCTGCCCCGGGCGGAGCTCGAGGCCGCCGGCTACGAGGTGGCCCACCATGGCATCTCCCAGTGGAACGGCGTCGCGATCCTGTCCCGGGTCGGGCTGACCGACGTCACCGTCGGCTTCGACGGGATGCCCGCCTACGAGGACGTCGTGGAGGCCCGCGCGATCGGCGCGACCTGCGGCGGCGTGCGCGTCTGGTCGCTCTACGTCCCCAACGGCCGCGACCCCGACAGCGCGCACTACGCCTACAAGCTGGAGTGGCTGGCGGCGCTGCGGGCAGCCGGTGCGACGTGGCGGGCGGCCTCCCCGGGTACGCCGACCGCGCTGTGCGGGGACTTCAACATCGCCCCCACCGACGAGGACGTCTGGGACCCGGCGGTCTTCGTCGGCTCGACCCACGTGACCCCGCCGGAGCGCGCGGCGTTCGCGGCGCTCGTGGACGACGGGTTCGCCGACGTCGTCCGGCCGTACGCGCCCGGCCCGGGCACCTACACCTACTGGGACTACCGGCAGCTGCGCTTCGCCCACCGGGAGGGCATGCGGATCGACTTCGTGCTCGGCTCGCCGCCGTTCCAGGCGGCGGTCACCGGCGCCCGGATCGACCGGGACGCCCGGAAGGGGAAGGACCCCTCGGACCACGCCCCGGTGCTGGTCGAGCTCACCAGCCCCACCGACCTGACCGACGTGGCCGGGCTCAGGGACCTGGCGGGCTGACCGGCGCGGGCGGTGCGCTGATCGGCGCGGCCGACCACGACGCGTGGGCGGGCGCGGGCTGCCAGCCGTGGTCCGGCCACGGCTGCGGTCCCGGGCCGGCAGCGGGCGGGTCCGCCGGGGGGCCGCCCGGGGGTCGTGCGCGGGCGCGGGAGACCCGCAGCGCGCCGAGGACGATCGCGACGACCATCAGCACGACGACCGCGAAGATCCCGAGGATCCCGGGCAGCTGCAGCACCGCGTCGTAGACGACGTGCAGGACCATCAGGGGCAGGACCGCCCGCGTCCGCAGGTAGACGACGACCGAGAGCACCGCCCACGGCAGCAGCACCAGGGCCGTCCAGCCGTAGTACACGTGGTAGGACAGCCGGGCCGCCGCGAGGACGACCACGGTCAGCACCGCCGGCCACCAGGGTGCGCGCGCGGGGCGCCAGCGGACGAAGCGGTCGAAGACCGCGATCGGGACCGCGACGACGAAGACCTCCTCCGACACCCCCGAGCCGAGCGACGTCACCAGGCCGACCGGGATCGAGGACTGGATCCCGTTCGACTGGGGCACCGCGCCGACGATCGTGAGGATCACCTGGACGGTGGTGCAGATCACCAGCGGGACGTACACGAGCGCGGCGTAGCCGGTGAACACCCGGCCGGCCGCGGCCCGGACGCCGCGCGGGAACCCGCCCGCCCGGATCCCGTTGACCCCCCACGAGACCGCGAGGGCGATGAGGGACACGAACAGGATCGACAGGTAGCTGGCGATCACCGAGGCGTCGTCGCCGCCGATCGTGTCGAGCTTCGACGGGTCGTGCAGCGCCTGGACGGCGCCCGCGATGCTCACCCCGAGGAAGCCGGCGGTCAGCGCCAGCGCGAGGACCGCGAGCAGGACCCGGACAGCCAGCGGGACCCGCACCCGGGGCGCCAGCTGCGCGTCACCGGCGATCGGCGAGAGGACCTCGAGCGCTCCCGGCGGGTGGTACGGCACGACGGCGGTCACCCGGACAGTCTCCCAAGACGGCGCGCGGCCCGCCCGGGCCGATGCCTCCTCGGGAGTCAGGCGTCCGTGGACGCGAGCAGCGCCCGGACCGCGTCGATGGTGTCGGCTTCGGCGGCCGTCTTGTCCGGGCGGTAGCGCAGGACCCGCGCGAAGCGCAGCGCGACCCCGCCCGGGTAGCGGGGACTGACCTGGACCCCGTCGAGCTCGATCTCGACGACCAGCTCGGGCCGGACCCGGCAGGTCCACCCGTCGTCGGACACCTGGCGGGCCCGCAGCTCGTCGGTCTGCCACGCGAGCAGCTCGTCGGTGAGGCCCTTGAAGGTCTTGCCGACCATGACCGGCGGGCCTCCGCCGGGGTCGCGGGCGCCGAGGTGCAGGTTGGACAGCAGCCCCGTCCGCCGGCCGTGGCCCCACTCGGCGGCGGTGACGACGAGGTCGAGGGTGCGGACCGGCTTGACCTTGAGCCAGGCCCTGCCCCGGCGGCCGGCCTGGTACGGCGACGCCAGGTCCTTGACGACGACGCCCTCGTGGCGGGCGGCCAGGGACTCCGCGTGGAAGGCCTGCGCCGCCGCGGGGTCCCGAGTCCGCAGGGCCGGCATCACCAGGCTCCCGACCGCCGCCTCGAGGACCGCGCGCCGGTCGCCCAGGGGCGTGTCGAGCAGGTCGGCGCCGTCGAGGTGCAGGCAGTCGAAGAACCACGGCGCGAGCACCCGCGCCGGCGCGGCACCCGCCGCGTCCACCCCTGCGTCGACCGCCCCCGCCGTCCTCCTGCCGACACCGGTACCGAAGCGCGACATGGTGTCCTGGAAGCTGCGCGGGCGGCCGTCCTCGTCGAGCAGCAGGGTCTCCCCGTCCAGCACGACGCTGCGGACGCCGAGGGCGGCGACCGCCGCGACGATCTCGGGCACGCGGGCGGTGACGTCGTGCAGCGTGCGGGTGAACACCGCGATGTCGGTGCCGTCGCGGTGGACCTGGATCCGGGCGCCGTCGAGCTTGTACTCCACGCTGGCCTCGGTGACCGTCGTGGTCGCGGCCACGGCCGCTGCGACGTCGTCCGCCGGGCTGGCCAGCATGGGGCGGACCGGCGTGCCGACGGTCAGCGTCAGCGTTCCGAGCGCGGCCAGCGCCCGGTCGCCGGGACCACTGAGCGCGGCGGCGGCCGTGGCCGCCAGGGAGCCGCTCACCATCAGCCCGCGGCGGACCGCGGCGGCGGGCACCCCGGCGGCCACCGCGAGGGCGTCGAGCAGGATCCCCTCCGACGCGCCCTGGTGGAGC
>CAXSIB010000070.1:0-11578 GCA_964237095.1 uncultured Actinomycetales bacterium | reverse complement strand
CCCGGTCGCCCCGGTGGCCCCGGCGGCGATCCCCGCACCCGCCGCGGCCGCCGACCCGGCCCGCCGCCCGGCCGAGGGGATCGCCGGGGTCGCCGTCTGCGTGCTCACGTGAGGTCCTTCTCCCACGCCGACTGGCTCTTCGCCAGCGCGTCGGCGGGGGTCTGCTTGCCCTGGATGGCCAGCGCGAGCTCGTCGCACAGTCCCTGCAGGGCCTTGGGCGCATTGACCGACGACGGCCACACCAGCGGATCGCCCTGCAGCCCGGCGCGGATCTGCGGGACGCCGACCGGCAGCGCCTTCGCGTAGGCCGCGGACTCCAGCACGCTGGTCCGGCACGGGTCGATCCCGCTGCCCACGGTCGAGGCGAGGGTCAGGTTGTTCGCCGCGTCCGTGGCCCACTTGACGAAGGAGGCGGCCACGTCCTGCTGGTGGGAGCCGGTGGACACCCCGAGGCCGAACCCGGCGTCGAGGGCGGTGCGGTGGACGCTGTTGGCGCCGCCGACCGGCAGCTCGAGCACCGCCACCTTCCCGACGACCTTCGACACGGACGCGGTCTCGGCGCGCAGCGCCATGTCCGTCCAGGTGTCGATCATCGCGCCGCGGCCGTCGAGGAACGCGGTGTTGGCCGAGTCGAACCCCACCTGCAGCGGCGTCGGCAGCGCGTACGGGTTGACGGCCACCAGCCCCGCCAGGGCAGCCTTCGCGGCCGGGGTGTCGAGCGTCGGCTTCCCCTTCGCGTCCACGAGGGTGCCGCCGTACCCGGCGAGCCGGTTGATGAACGTGCAGCCGAGGATCATCGGCACCTGCTGGCCCTCGATCACCGCCCCGTACACGGCGCCCCGGCTGTCCTTGGTGATCTTCTCGGCCGCGGCGTCGTACTCGTCCCACGTGGTCGGCAGGGCGACCTTGTAGCGGTCGAAGACCTCGGTGTTGACGAACAGGACGTGGGTGTCGCCGTCGAACGGCAGCCCGTAGCGCTTCCCGTCGATCAGCGTGTACGGGTCGTAGACCGACGGCAGGAAGTCGGCGGTCGCGATGTCGGACTGCGCGCCGATCCAGTCCGTGAGGTCGACGACGGCGCCGGCGTCCACCAGGGAGCCCAGGCCGAAGTAGAAGTAGTCGAAGACGTCGAACGTCCCGGAGCCACCCGACACGTCGAGGATCTGCTTGCTGGTCAGCTGGTCGTAGGGGATGGCGGTCGCGGTGAGCGTCCCGCCGAACTGCTTCTCGAACAGCGGTGCGAGCACCTCGGTGAAAGCCGTCTGGTGGGGCTGGTTGACCATCGCGGTGATGGTCGCCCCCTTCAGGGAACCGTTCGCGTCCGCGGCGAGCGCGGTGCCGGCCGACCCGCTGCCGCACGCGGCGGCCGTGGAGCCGAACGCGGCGACGCCGCCGACGGCCATCGCTCCGCGGAGCAGGGACCGCCGGGACAGGGATCCGGGCAGGGACAGGACGGGACGGGCGGACATGGGACTCCTCGGTGCGAAGGCGCGCCCGGCCGGCCGGTGTCGTCGGTGACGGCGGCAGGACGGCGCGCGGAGAGAGGGAGGCGGGGCGACGGGCGGGAGGGTGCGGCGCCGACCGGCCGCGCAGGCGGTCGGCCGGTCAGGCGGGCGGGCTCAGGCGGCTGCGGCCCGGCACGTGGACGTGGCGCCGATGTGGCGGCACAGGTCCAGCCACCGGCGGCCGGTCAGCACGGGCAGGAGCGGCATTCGCCGAGCCGTCGGACTCGCGGTGGGAGCCGCCGGACGCGCGGACGAGAACGACATCATTCCTCCATCGAGCCTGGCATTAGCACCGGCCCCGCGGGATCCGCGCGGTGGTTGCTGCGACGTCGACGAGCCAGGTCTCTCGGTCGCTCTCAATGGCTTGGTCACAGTGGACCGCCCGGTCGCGGTCGTGTCAAACAGAGAGACGCCGGTCTCGCGATGCGAGCCGCGAGCGGTGCTCCCGGACCTGCTCGCGCGCGAGGGCCGCCGCCTGTTCGCGGATCGCGCCCATCGCGGTCGACTCCCACGTCGCGGCCCGGCGCGCGGGGCCGATCGCGACGAGATCGCGGGCGGGGTGGCCGTCACGGTCGAGGAGGTGGCCGTCCGCACATGTGTCGAGGGAGAGCCCGAGGGCGTCCGCCCGCGCGAGTCCCCGCCGGCGCAGCGCCGCCCCGAAGCCGGCCGGGTCGGCGACCCCGGCCGCCGTCCAGCCGCGGCAGTCCACGACCGCGGCCGGGAACAGCTCGCCCGCCACGGTCCTGTCAGCGGGCACCAGGCCGACCCGCAGTCGGCCGTCGGCCACCGAGACGTCGGCCCGGGCGGCGACCACCCGGAGCCGGCCGGACCGCTGGGCCGCCGCCACCTGCTCGGCGACCGACGGGGCCGTGCGGTGGCGGTGGACGTCCCAGCGACGGAGGTCGGTGTGCAGGAACTCCCGGCGGTCGGTCTCCGGGAGGCGGAGCCAGAGCTCGGCCGCCCGCGGCTTCAGCGCCTCCATGACCGACTGCCACGGCGTCCCCGCGGCGCGAGCCGCGGCCAGCTCGCCGAGGACGGCGGTCCGGACCGCCGAGAGGTCGAGATCCCCCTCGCCCGCAAGCCGGTCGAAGCCGCCGGGGCCGAGGGTCCAGACCGGCAGCGGGCCGCGGAGGTGGGCCCGCGGGAGCTGCCCGGTCCGGCTGACGAGCGTCACGCGCCGGCCGGGGTCGGCGCGCAGTGCGCCGAGGGCGGTGTCGATGCCGGTGAGCCCGGCGCCGAGGACGACCACCTCACCGGCGAGAGGGACGCCGGGCGGGCGGCCGTCGGGCCACGTCGCGCCGAGCGCCGGACTCGTGAGGACCCCCGGGTGGTCGGGCAGCCCCCCGTGCCCGGCTCCGGACCAGCCGGTGGCGACCACGACCAGGTCGGCGGCGACCCGGGTGCCGTCGGCCCCCACCACCGTGCGGGCCGGACCGCCGTCGCCCGGAGCGCCATCGGCACCGTGGGCGTCGAGCAGGTCGACGGCCGCGGTCCGGTGGACCGTGAGGCCTCCGGGCGGCGCGGCGGCGCGGGCGTCGTCGAGGACCGACCGCAGGTAGCGGGCGTAGTCGGGGCGCCCGGCGAAGCCGTCGGTCAGCGTGGCGCCGACGCGTCCCGCCCAGTCGGCGAAATGGGTGGGGCGGTCGGGCCACGCCGACATCCCGGCGGCCGGGACGTTCAGCAGGTGCTGGTCGTCGGTGGTCCCGTAGGCGACGCCGGCCCCGGGCTCCGGCGCCGGCTCGAACAGGTGGACGACCACCTCGGACCCGGTCTCCCGGCCCGCCCGGAGCAGGTGCGCGGCCGCCGTCACCCCGGCGGCCCCGCCCCCGACGACGGCGACGGCGACGGAGAGGCGGTCGGTCGCATCGTGCGGTCGGGTCGTCACCCACCAATGTCTACCACATCGGTAGGGAATAGCCCCGGGACGATCCGGGGGTGTCGCGGACCGTCGGGACGACCTGTCCCGGTCGGCTCAGCCGATCGGGGAGCCGTCCTCGGCCACGTGGTCACGCCAGCGGTGCTCGGGCACCCACCCGAGGACCTCGCGCGCGTGGTCGATCGCCAGCAGGGTCTGGTGGCCCGTGACCTCCCCGCGCACCGGGACGTCCGGGAAGACCTCGGCCAGGAGGTCCGCCGACGGCCGCGTCATCACCGTGTCGGCCGCGGCGATCACGAACGAGTCGGTGCCGGTCACCGGGGCGTCGAGGGCGAGACGGGTGGCCGACGCGGCGTCGCGGACGTCGATGTAGCCCCACAGGTTCCACTTGCGCAGCATCGCGTCGCCCCAGTAGCCGGGGAACGCGGTCTGGTAGTCGGTCGGACCGAGGATGTTCGAGTACCGCAGCGCCAGCATCGGGATGCCGGACCACTTGGTGATCTCGTCCGCGGCGGTCTCGCTGACCACCTTCGACAGCGAGTACGTCGACTGCGGGTGCGGGTAGTGGGCCTCGTCGACGGGGGCGTAGTCCGGCGGCACGTCGAAGGGCAGCCCGAGCGTGGTCTCGCTCGACGCCCAGACCACGCGGGTCATCCCGACCTGCGCCGCGGCCAGCATCACGTTGACGTTGGCGACGGTGTTCAGCGCGAAGGTGACGGCGGCGGGCTTGATCTCCGGCGCCGGGATGTTGGCCAGGTGCACGACGGCGTCGAAGCCGGCGAGGGCGTCGATCGTCTGGCCGTAGTCGCTGAGCTCCGTCTGGAGCACCCGCACGCGGGGGTCGACGTCCGCCACGATCGCGTCCACCGCGCGGACCTCGTAGCCGTGGTCGAGCAGGTCCCGGGTGACCTCGCGGCCGAGCCGTCCACTCGCGCCGGTCACCACGATCTTCGTCATCGAATCCGTCTCCTCGTCCGCCGCGGCCGCGCGCCGCCGTCGGTGGGAACGCTAACGGGCGCAGGCGGGACGGTCGCCCCGAAGCCGCGGCCGGCTCGGCACCGGACCGGACCGGTCAGTGCCCGCCGGCCGCGAGCACGAACACGAACACGGCCAGCGCGAGGACGACGACCACGACCCCCAGCGCGCGGGACCGGCCCCGGTAGTGCACGAGGCGCGCGGCCTTGACCACCTTCGCGAGCTTGGCCGCCTTGAGCAGGTCGAAGGCCGGCGCGACCTCGGTCCCGGTCCCGCCCGGCAGCACCCGCGACCACAGCGGGAACGCGACGACGAGGACGAGGAGCTCGAACCAGTGACCGCGGGCCCAGCGACCGGGCGCCGGGTGGACGGCGAGGAGCACGGCGGCGTCGAGGGCGAACACCGCCCACACCGCCCAGCTGAGCGTGAGGCCGAGGGTGTGCCACGGCCCGTGGTGCTGGGCGACCTGGAGCACGACCGCGACGAGAGCCACCACGGCGGCGACGACCACCGGTCCGTCGAGGCGCTCCTCGAGGTGCTCGGCACGTGCGAGGGACCGGGCCATCCCCTCATCCTCGCGGGTGCCCGGCCGGGCCGGTCCTCACGGACCGGGCCGGCCGGGCCCCGCGGCGGGCCGGTCGCTCAGGCGTCGCCGAGGGCGTCGAGGCGCGCGACCTCGGCAGGGCTGAGGGTGAAGTCGAACAGGTCGGCGTTCTCCTCGATGCGGGCCGGGTTGACCGACTTCGGGATCGCGACGATCTCCTTCGCCAGGTGCCACTTCAGGATCACCCGGGCCGGGCTCACGCCGTGGTCGCCGGCGATCGCGACGATCGTCGGGTCGGTCAGCGTGCCGTGCTTGAGGGAGCTGTAGCCCTCGACGACGATCGCGCGCTCGTGGTGGGCGTCGAGGACGCCCTGGTCGTGCTGGAGCGGGCTCCACGGGACCTGGTTGACCGACGGGGTGACGCCGGTGGCCTTGGTGAGCTCGTCGATCTGCTCGATCGAGTAGTTGCTCACCCCGATCGAGGTGCTCAGGCCGTCCTTCTGGGCGGTGACGAAGGCCGACCAGGTCTCGGGCGACGCGCCCTCGGGCGGCGGCCAGTGGATCAGCCACAGGTCCAGGTGGTCCAGGCCGAGCAGACGGAGGCTGGTCCGGAGGACCTCCGCGGCGTGGGCGGCACGGTCCGGCGGCAGCTTGGTGGTGACGAACAGCTCGCCGCGGTCGATCCCGGAGTCCCGGATCGCGCGGCCGACCTCCTCCTCGTTGCCGTAGGCGGTGGCGGTGTCGATGTGGCGGTAGCCGACGTCGAGGGCGTGGCGGACGGAGCGGTAGGCGTCGTCGGACTCCGACTGCCAGGTGCCGATCCCCAGCAGGGGGATCCGGGCGCCGTCGAGCAGGGCGGCATCAGGGGTTTCGAGGGGCATGGTCCACCAGCCTAGGAAGCGGCCGCACCCGGCGCGAACCGGCGGGGCGCCCGCCGGCCGGCGGGCCGGCGTCAGCCGACCGGGGCGGCGAGGAAGTCGGCGAGGCGGGCGGCCAGCTCCTCGGGCGCCTCCTCCGCGAGGTGGTGCCCGCTCTCGACCGGC
Source organism: uncultured Actinomycetales bacterium (assembly GCA_964237095.1). Taxonomy (GTDB): domain Bacteria; phylum Actinomycetota; class Actinomycetes; order CAXTBU01; family CAXTBU01; genus CAXSIB01. The sequence continues at coordinate 5,635 of CAXSIB010000070.1, read as the reverse complement.
CCGCCCGAGAGCTCCGTCGTCCAGGGCCGCCACACGGCCAGGACGTCGCCGTAGAGGTCCTCCAGGTCGTCGCGGGTCGACCACAGGACGAGGGTCGGGCAGGTGATCCGCCGGCCGGCGCGGCGGTCGGCGTCGTCGGCGGCGCGGTCGACGCCCAGGCCCGCCCGGTAGTCCTCGAGCATCGCCCGGACCGTCGCCGGGTCCCGCACCGCGCGCCGGAAGTCGGCGTGGTTCTCCTCGCCCATCACCGCGGGGTCCCCGCGGTAGAACGCGTCGGGGTCGGTGAGGATCAGGCGTTCGGGCAGCTCCGGACGGGCGAAGAAGAACCAGTGGAACCAGGCCGTCGCGAAGCGGGCGTCCGCCCGGTCCAGCGCCTCCCCGATCGGGACGCTGTCCAGGACCGCGAGGCGGGTGACCGCGGCGGGGGCGTCCAGGGCGAGCCGGGCGGCGACGTAGCTCCCCCGGTCGTGCCCCACCACCGCGAAGCGGTCGTGCCCGAGCCGGCGCATCAGGGCCAGCACGTCGCCGGCCATGGCCCGCTTGGAGTACGGGCTGTGGTCCGCCGTGGTCGCGGGCTTCGACGACTGCCCGTACCCGCGCAGGTCCGGGCAGACGACCGAGTGGCCCCGGGCGGCGAGCAGCGGTGCGACCCGGTGCCAGGTCGTGTGGGTGCGGGGATGGCCGTGCAGCAGCACGACCGGCGGTCCCGACCCGCCGACGCGGTACCGCAGGGTCACCCCGTCGCCGACGTCGGCGCGGGCCTCGACGAACCCCTCGAACACCGGGCCATCATCGCCGCGCCGCGGTCGGTGGTGGTCGCGCCGCGGTCGGCGGTGGTCCGCGCCGCGGTCGGCGGTGGTCCGCGCCGCGGTCGGCCGTGGTCGCTCGGCGCGGTCGGCCGTGGTCGCTCGGCGCGGTCAGCGGCCGGTGGACACCAGCCGGGCGGTCAGCGCGGTGTGGATCGTGACGGCCGTCGCGTCCAGTGGGGACCGCGCGACGGTCGGGCCGTGGGGCTGGGCCCGGGTCACCGCGTGGTCGACCGGCCAGGCGTGGTCGAAGCCGTCCAGGACGTAGAAGGACACCGTGCGCCCGCGCCGGTCGCGCCAGGTGCTGATCGACACGAGCGCGGGGTCGGGCCCGGCCGGCCCGACCCGGTCGCCCGGGCCGGTCGCAGCCGCGACGAGCTGCGCGGCTGTCGACGGCCCGTGCCGGCCGAGGACGCGGACGAACGCGTCGACCGTCCGCGGGACGGAGATGTAGGCGACGAAGGCGGCGTTCCAGCGGGGCCGCCCTCCCCACGGCTGGACCCGGTCCGCGGTGCCGTGCACGAACACCGCGGTGGCGACGGGCCCGCGCGGGCGGGGCGACCCGGGCGCCGCGAGCAGCTCCCCGCAGACGGAGACCAGCGCGGCGACCGCCCGGGGGTGCCGGGCCGCGATCTCCATCGCCATCCCGGCGCCGTTGGAGAAGCCGGCCACCGTGACCCGGTTCGGGTCGACCCGCCCCTCGCGCACGAGCTGGGCGACGAGGGCGACGAAGAACGCGTCGTCGTCGGGACCGGCCGCGCCGAGGCGGCCGTCGTTCCAGATCCCCCGCACGGACTCGGGGACGGCGAGCACGACGCCGTTCGCGGTCGCCGCCGCGGCCAGCCCGGTCAGGTCGGCGAACCGTCCCGAAGACTGGAACAGGCCGTGGTAGGCGACGACCAGGGGTGCGCGGCCGGTCGCGGATGCGGCCGGGCGCTCCGACGTCGAGACCACGGCCGGCACCTTCGTGGACACCCCGGTCGGCCCCACCGGGGCGACCCGGCGGGACGGCGCGGCCGGGACGCGCGGGGGGAGGGCGGCGGCGGGCGCCCGCGCGGTGCCGGTACCGGCCGTGGTCGCCCGCACGGCGCGGGCCGCTCCCGTCGCGACGGGCAGCACGAGCAGGTAGTGCCGCGGGACCCCGTGCACCGACACGGTCCGCCGCACCACCGCGGGCGCCCGGGTCGACGCCGCGACCGGGGCGACCGCGACCTGCGGGAGCGCCTCACCGGTGCCGGCGAGGACGACCCCGAGGGCGCCGGCGGTCGCGACGGCCAGGACCGCCGTCACCACCAGGTGCCGTCCCCGGCCGCTCCGTCGCGTGCGCACGTCTCATTGGAGCCCCCGGACCGGCCTCCGGTTCCCCTGTCCCCACCGTGGTGAGGTCACGATCTCCTCACGGCCGCCCGGGGACGACGGACCCGGGTCAGGCCTCCAGCCAGGTCCGCACCTGACGCTTGAGGAACGCCTCGTCCGCGTCGATCCCGGCGGGGCTGCCGGCCCGGTGGCCCCAGATGCTCGGGATCGGGCTGAGCTGCGCCTCCTGCAGGTGCGGCAGCTCGGCGGCGTTGTCCGCGACCCGGAAGTACAGGTCCGTCCGCCCCGGCAGCAGCAGCACCCGGGCCCGGATCGCGGCCAGCGCGGTCACCAGGTCGCCGTCGTAGCGCGGGTCGGCACTGATGTCGGCGTGGTACCAGGTGAGGGCCTGGGCGTACAGGTCCGCGGCCTTCCCCTGCAGGAACGACTCAACCCAGTCCGTCCGGATGAACGTCTGCAGGTCGGGGGCGCCGAGGGCCGTCAGGTGGAGGCCCGCGCGGTAGAAGTCCTGGCTGAGGCCCCAGCCCGCGTAGACGTGCGCGAACGCGGTCACCGCGGCGATCGGCTCGGCCGAGAAGCGGCCGTCGCCCAGGTGCTCCGGGGCCGCCTCCAGGATCCGCAGCAGCCCCGACAGGAAGACCTGGTTGTGGACGGCCGTGCGGGCGCTGCCGCAGACGACGATCGCGCGCTCGACCTGCTCCGGGTAGAGCGCCGCCCAGTGGTAGGCCTGCACGGCGCCCATCGAGAAGCCGTACACCGCGGCGATCCGGTCGATCCCGAAGTGCTCGACCAGCAGCCGCCGCTGGGCGTGCACGTTGTCCGCGATCGTCACCACGGCCGGGTAGTCCGCGGTGGTCGAGGCCGAGGACGACAGGCCGTTGGAGAACATGTCGGGGACGACGACGAACCAGCGCGTGGGGTCGAGGATCCCGTCGGGCCCGATCAGCCACGCCAGGTCCGTGTGGGACGCGGTGTAGCTGCAGGGGTAGACGATCACGTTGTCGCGGGCCTCGTTGAGGGTCCCGTGGGTCTGCCAGGTCACGTGCGCGTCGCGGATGGTGCCGCCGCGCTCGACGGCCAGGTCGCCGAGGGCGAAGTCGCCGTCCTGCACGGGCCACGTCGGCTGGTCGGACGGGGGCTGGTCGGACGGGGCGGAGGCGGAGGTCTCGGTGGTGTCGGTGGTCACCCCGCCATCCTGGCCTGCGCAGGAGGGGTTCAGCCGCCCCTGCCCACCGCCCGGCGCCCGGCGTCAGGGTGCCCGGCGCCGGACCGGGTCCGCGTCGCGCGGCGCGCGCACATCTCGACGGCGGTGGGACCCGTGGGACGGATGGTCTGCCCGGGGGCCCCCTCCGTCCCAGCACCGTCGGGACGTGCGTGCCGACCGGTCCCGGACGGCCGCGGGGACCCGGCGACCGGGCCGCCGGAGGTCCCGCCGCGGCGCGGGGCGGGCCCGCGCCGACGGAGCGCGACGACCGGGTCCGCCGCCCCTACGCTCTGACACCACCATGGCCACCCACGCGCAGCCCGCCGCGACCGGACGACCGAGCCTGACCGACCGCTCGGGCCTGCGGACCTCGTGGCCGGTCTGGATGGTCCTCGCGGTCTGGCTCGCCGCCGGCAGCCAGGCCCCGACCAAGATCGCCGGCTCGTGGCACTTCGTGGTCACCGGGGTCGACACCGTCTTCCGCTCGGGCGGGCAGTGGAGCCACCTCTACGCCGCCCACCCGGACGTCCAGATGGGTCCGGTGACCTTCCTCGTCGGGGCGCCGTTCGTCCTGCTCGGCGGGGCCGGGGCCGGCAAGTCCGTCGCGACCGTCGTGATGACCGCCCTCGGCTTCGCGCTGTTCGCGGTCGTCGTCGCCCTCGCGCGCCGCTCCGACGGCCGGGACCACGCCCCGGTCCGGGCCGTGGCGGGTGCTCCGCGGCCGCAGCCGGCGCCGCTCGTGCCGCTGACCCGGGGCCTCGTCCTCTTCGCCGGGCTGGTGTTCCTGGCCGGCTGGATCGAGGTCGGCACCCGCGCCGGGCACCTCGACGACATCCTCGCGCTGACGTTCGTCGTCCTCGCGCTGGCGACCCGACTGCGCCACCACACGCTGCTGACCGCGCTGCTGCTCGCGCTCGCCGCGGACTCCAAGCCCTGGGCGATCGCGTTCGTCCCGCTGCTGCTGGACCTGTCCGGGCCGCTCGGCTCGAGCCTCGCCCGGCGGCTGCGGCGCAACGCCGCCGCGATCGGCGTCTGGGTGGTCGTGCTGGCGGCCGCCTACGGCCCGTTCGCCCTGCTCGACCACGCCACCGTCAACGCGTCGCACTTCACGATCCCGACGGAGGCCAGCTCGGGGCTGCGCGCCCTCGGCATCGCCGGGACCCACACCCCCACGTGGGACCGGCCCGCGCAGGCCCTGGTCGGCGCCCTGCTCGGGGTGGTCGCGATCGCGCTGCGGCGGCCCGCGGCGGTGCCCCTCGTCGGCATGGCCGTGCGGATCGCCCTGGACCCCGGCGTCCACCCGTACTACACGTCCGGGCTGCTGCTCACGACGGTGATCGTCGACCTGATGCTGCTCCGCCACCGCCTGCCGTGGCTCACCTTCGCCACCTTCGCGTTCATCGAGGTCGCCAACTACGTCCTGGTCTCCCCCGACCTGATCGGGTCGGCCGGCCCGCACGTCGCGGGGTACCTGCGGCTGCTCACCTGCATCGGCCTGTGTGTCGCCGCGCTCGCCGCGCCGCTGCCCCGGGCGCGACCCGCGGGGTCCCCGGGGTCGACAGGGTCGACGGGGTCCGCCCGGACCGCGACCGACCCGCACACAGCCCCGGTCGGCCCCGCCGCCGGCCGCGGCTGACCCGGGCCGCGCCGCCCGACGACCCGGTGGACCGGGGCCGATCGGCCCGGTGATCCCCCACCCGGACCCCCCGCGCCGCCATCCGCGGAGATCCCGAGGTCGAATGGAGTGGTGACCGAGCGCCCACCGACCCGCGGACCCCGACACCTGACCGCGCTCTGCGCCCTGGTCGGGATCCTCGCCCTGGCGACCGCGATGGCCGTCGCCGAGCTGGTCGCGGGCTTCACGGGACCCGGGACGGTGCCCGTCGTGGCCGTGGGCACCGCCGTGATCCCGCTGACCCCGGAGAACGTCAAGGAGCGGGCCATCGGCCTCTTCGGGACGTCGGACAAGACGGCGCTGATCATCGGCACCTGCATCGTCGTCACCCTCGTGGCGATGGTCGCGGGGATCGTCGCGCGACGCAGCCGCACCCTCGGCAACCTGATCGTCGTCGTCCTCGGCGCGGTCGGGGCGTTCGCGGCCGCGACCCGGCCCACGGCCGGGATGCTCGACATCCTCCCGTCGATCGCCGCGGCGATCACCGGCGTCTTCGTCCTGGAGGCCCTGACCCGCCGCCTCCTCGCGCTGACCGGCCCGGTCGCGGTCGGCCCCGGGGAGACCGGCGGCGCGTCGCTGCCCGACGCCCTCCGCCGCCCGTCGCGCCCCGCACGCCCCACCGGGCCCGGTGCG
>CAXSIB010000069.1:0-11594 GCA_964237095.1 uncultured Actinomycetales bacterium | reverse complement strand
GCGGTGACGGGAGTGGCGCGGGCCGGGCCGCGATCCGCGCGGCGGTCCACGCGAGCGACCCGCCCACCCGCTACGTCCCCGCCCCGGACAGCGCGCCCGCCTGGGCCGACGCCGACGCCCGCCTCGACCGGCTCGCACGCACCTGACCGCGCGGGATCAGCCGGCCGACCGGCCGCGTGCAGCCGACTGCACCGGTGCCGCGGGTGCACGGTGTTCGTCCGCTACGTCCCCTCGACCACCGCGATGATCGAGACGACGGTGGCGACGAGGGTCAGCAGGGCGATCACGGTGGCGGCCCAGGCGAACGTCCGGGAGTTCTGCGCCGTCGCTCGCGCGTCGGTCTGGCTGTCGACCGTGCTGGCCAGGATGGCCCGCAGGATCTCGCTCTGCTCCGCCAACGTCTCCTGGACCTGTGCGGTCCCGTCCGGGACGGCAGGCTCCGGCGCGGCCACCGCGGGCGGTGTCCGGGTGGGCGGTGGACCGCCGCCGGTCGTCGGTCTGCCGGTCGGTCTGCCGGGCCGCCCTCTCGGCACCGCGGTGTCGTCCGGGAACCGCAGCAGCGCCTGGATGTGGTCTGCCTGCCGACGCGAGAGCCCGCTGGACGGCCCGGGGAAGAGCCGGCCGGCCAGACCTCGCCGGACCAGCGGACCTCCGACCGGACCGACCCGTCCCACGGGCGATGCCCCGGGTCCCGGTCGCTCCGCCGGGTCACCGTCACTCGGTTCGCCGGCCACGGCGTGAGCATGTCACCGTGACGTGCGCTCAGTCGCCGAAGAGGGCCAGGTGCGGTGCGCAGTGACCGAAGGCCCGATACAGGGTGATCGTCAGGACCGCGGCCAGCACCGAGAGGCGGTGGACGTGTCGGGCGGTGGCCGGGGTGCGGTTCGACTCCCGCCCCACCGACCGGCCCCTGCGCCCGGGCGACCCGGTGTCGATCGAGGAGTCCGCCCTCCACCGGCTGACCTGGGCGGACTGACTCCCCCTGCCCTCTCTGGGGCCCGACCCAGGGTGGATCGCAGCACCACCCGTCCGGGGCCTCCCCGACTCTCGGCCGGCCGCTGCCCACACGGCGGGCTGTCGGGCTCGCGGTCCGGGTCCGCCCACCTACGATCGGGCTGTGGTCAGACGGGTGCTCGACGACGTCCACGGGCCCCGCGATCTGCGGGGTCTCACCCCGGAGCAGCTCGACCGGCTCGCGGTCGAGCTCCGCCAGCAGCTCATCCAGACCGTCTCCCGGACCGGCGGGCACCTCGGGCCGAACCTCGGCGTGGTCGAGCTGACCCTCGCGGTGCACCGGGTCTTCGACTCCCCGACCGACCGGATCGTGTTCGACACCGGGCACCAGTCCTACGTCCACAAGCTCCTGACCGGCCGGGTCGCGGCGTTCGACACCCTCAAGCAGCGGGGCGGGCTGTCCGGGTACCCCAGCCGGACGGAGTCCCCCCACGACATCGTCGAGAACTCCCACGCCTCGGCGTCGCTGTCCTGGGCCGACGGGCTGTCGCGGGCTGCGGAGATCCGCGGGGACCGCCACCACACGGTCGCGATCGTCGGGGACGGCGCCCTCACCGGCGGCATGGCCTGGGAGGCGCTGAACAACATCGCGGCCGGTCAGCGGCGCCTCGTCATCGTCGTCAACGACAACGGCCGCTCCTACACCCCGACCGTCGGGGGGGTCGCGCGGCACCTCGCGAGCCTGCGCACCCACCCCCGCTACGAGCAGGTGCTCGACGGGGTCCGCGGGCTCCTCGGGCGCACGCCCGTCGTCGGCCGGCCGCTGTTCGAGGCCCTCCACGGCGCCAAGAAGGGCCTCAAGGACCTGCTCGCGCCGCAGGGCCTGTTCGAGGACCTCGGGCTGAAGTACGTCGGGCCGGTCGACGGCCACGACCGCGCGGCGATGGAGTCCGCGCTCGGCGCGGCCAAGCGCTTCGGCGGCCCCGTGATCGTGCACGCGGTGACCCGCAAGGGCGAGGGGTTCGCGCCCGCGCTGCGCCACGAGGAGGACAACTTCCACTCCCCGAAGCCGTTCGACCCCATCACCGGCGTCCTGCTCAAGCCCGCGGTCGAGGACTGGACCTCGGTGTTCCGGGAGACGATCGTCGCGATCGCCGCCGAGCGCCCCGACGTCGTCGCGATCACGGCGGCGATGCTGTACCCGACCGGGCTCGACGCGTTCGCGGCGCTGTACCCCGAGCGGGTGATCGACGTCGGGATCGCCGAGCAGCACGCCGTCACCTCGGCGGCCGGGATGGCCGCCGGCGGCCTGCACCCGGTGGTGGCGCTCTACTCGACGTTCCTCAACCGGGCCTTCGACCAGGTGCTGCTCGACGTGGCCCTGCACCGCGCGCCGGTCACCTTCGTCCTCGACCGCGCCGGGGTCACCGGCGACGACGGCCCGAGCCACAACGGGGTCTGGGACCTGGCGGCGATGGCGATGGTGCCGGGGTTGCGGGTGGCCGCGCCGCGCGACGCCCCGCGGCTGCGCGCGCTGCTCCGCGAGGCCGTCGCCGTCGACGACGGGCCGACCGTCGTGCGCTTCCCCAAGGGCGCGCTGCCCGCCGACATCCCCGCGCTGCCGACGCTGCCCGGGGAGGCGGGCGTCGACGTGCTGCGCCGGGCCGGCGCCGGCTCCGGCGACGAGGGTCCCGACGTCCTGCTGGTCGCGGTCGGCGCGTTCGCCGCGATGAGCCTCGAGGTGGCCGACCGCCTCGCCGCGCAGGGGATCGGGGTCACCGTCGTCGACCCCCGGTGGGTGCTGCCGGTGCCGCCCGCGCTGACCGCAATGGCCGCCCGCCACCGCCTCGTCGTGTGCCTGGAGGACGGCGTCCGCAGCAACGGGGTCGGCGCGGTGCTCGCCGAGGCCGTCACCGACGCCGGGTGCGCCACCGGGGTCCGCGCCGTCGGCGTGCCGAAGGTGTTCCCCGTCCACGGCAGCCGCGCGCAGGTGCTCGCCGCGTGCGGGCTCACCGCGCAGGACGTCGCCCGCGACGTCGCCGGCTGGGTCGCGGCGCTGCCCGGCGAGGGGGCCGCGGGGTCGTCCACGGCGGCCGCCTCGTCGTCGGCATCGTCGGAGGCGTCCACTGGCCCGTCGGCTGTCGCCGACTGACGAGGTCCGCCCCGACGCGATCCGCTCACCGGATCCCGCTGTGACCGGACCCCGCCCTGACCGGACCGCCCCGGCCGGGCGCTCCACCCGGCACAGGTCGTCTCATCGCGAGAGGATGTAGGGATGACCGACCTCGGGTACTTCGGACCGGACAGCGTCTCCTGGCGGGTCTTCACCGAGCCGGCGTCGGGCATCGGCGGCCTGCGGTCGCTGCTCCTGCAGGCGCTGCACCCCCTCGCGATGGCCGGCGTCGACGACCACTCGACCTTCGCCCGGGACTTCTGGGGACGGATGGCCCGCACCGGGGAGTACGTCCAGACCCTCGTCTTCGGCAGCCGTGAGCAGGCCGACGCGATCGCCGCCCGGGTCCGGGCCATCCACCCGCACATCCGCGGCGTCGACAAGGTCACCGGGAAGGCCTACCGCGCCGACGACCCGGAGCTGCTGCGCTGGGTCCACGTCGCGGAGATGGAGTCCTTCGTCGACTGCGTCCAGCGCTCCGGGGCCGGGCTCAGCGCCGCCGACGTCGACCGCTTCTACGCCGAGCAGCAGGTCGCCGGCCGCCTCATCGGGGTGCCCGACGTCCCGGTGAGCGCCGCCGAGGTCGCCGACTACTACGCCCGCGTCCGCCCCGACCTGGTGGCGTCCCCCCTCGCCGAGGAGGCGTCGGCCCGGCTGCTGCTGGTGCCGCTCCCGGCGCAGGCCCGCGTCCTGCAGCCGGCGTGGGCGGCGGCCTGCGCGCTCGCGGTGACGACGCTGCCGCGGTGGGCGCGGCAGATGTACGGCCTGCCCGCGTCCGCGCTGACCGACCTCGGCGCGAGCATCGGCCTCCGCGCCGTGCGGGCCGCGGCCACCCCGATCCCGGGGTCGGTCCGGCTCAGCCCCATCGCCGTGCAGGCCCTCGCCCGCGCTCGCGAGGCGGCGGCTGCTGCTGCCTGACCCGTCGCGGCCTGACGCCACCACCGGCCAGTCCCGCTCGACCTCGCCCGCTCGACCCGACCCGGCCGCTCGATCCGGCCCGCTCGCTGATGGATCGACCCGAGCCCGCAGCGGCTGACGAGGGGGGCACGGCGTATCCCACGGGGTGGATCCGCCCACGGACTAACGGCGTCGACCTCGTGCTCACCGATCGTGGGCCGGTGGCACCCGTCACGGCCCCGTCATCGGAGCCGCCGCCCGGGAGGCTGATCAGGCGAGCTTCGTGATCTCTGCGACGATTCGAATACGCGCACACCTGCCTGGGTGGCTTCCGCGGACGAGTCGTGATCCACCATGGTGACCGCACCAGTGGGACCACCTCCTCAGTCCACGTCGCCGTCTCACAACCACCGACAGACCATCTCAAGGAGCTGATCACCAACTGATCCTGGCCACGGCTTTCTAATGGTCTACAAAAGCGCTCGCCCGTCCACTGCGACGACCGCTGCACTGGACGGGCGCATGACCTTTGCCGACACTTGAACAGACAGCGCGGCTACGCTAGATTACTCCGATGACCGCGTATCAAGATCTACCTGCGAGTAGGCTTCGATACGGCGTCGTCCTCAATGACCTATCCTTAGACAATCAGCCGACCGAGCTCGGCGGTTGGCGTTTGGAACGAGCTCGACCCGACGTAGTTCATGAGTTTCGTGACGAAATACTAAGGTACGCCGCGCCAATTATGGGATGGCGCCCCCCTCAAGAGATGACCATAACCCTGGGACCTCAGGACGGAATCACATTTGTGGACCAGGATGACCCATCCGAGTGGCGATACTTCATCGTACGACCAATAACCGCCAACGCGATCTCTGGACGCGCTCTTCAGACGGCTCTTCGGCTAAGCGAAGCAGACCTCTGGGTGGAAAAGTGGTCCGCGACTCCTCGGCTACCAAGGCAGAAGTCCGAGTGGACGGTCGGTGGGAATCCAATTGCTTCCGTAGTGTATTTTAGTCAACACGGTATGGAGCCCACTCCAGATGCCTTGGACATGGAGGAGCTCGCTAGCACGGTGGGGGAATACGCCACTCTTGAAACGTCCGATTACCCGCGGATATCCCGATCCATCGAGCTTTTCATGCAGCTTGACGTTGTATTTGAACACGCGGACGTCAAGGCTCTCGGATATTTTGCTGTACTAGAGAGTCTTCTGAGCCACGCCCCTGCGGCTTCAGATACTGTGGATACGATCACACGACAACTGAGGAGGAACCTCATCCTCTTGGACCACCGGATGCCGGAAGAGAGAAATCTACAGTTGGGTTCTTTCGTCGATACGACAGGACCGGAGCAGGTGGTTGGGAAGCTTTACTCTTACCGTAGTTCTCTAGCGCACGGTGGTGACGGTTCTACTCACCTTGAGTGGTTACAGAGGCGCCGGCCGAGTGGGTACGAGCAATCAAGTGGTAAAGGTTGGCTTCATACATACCTTCGTACGGTCGTCCGGCGTGTGCTCAAAGCGGCGGTTCGGGAGCCGCGCCTACTGACAGATCTTCGCGGTACGTAGTCAGACCGTCCCCGCATCACGATGCGAAAACGCTCCCGCCTGTGATAGACATCGAAACTATGCAGCAGACGCCCGTCCGGGCTTGGAGGGTCTAAGTCGGTAGGCTTGAGGAGTTTGGGCCGACCCTGGGCGGCACCGCTCCGGGCTGTTCAGCGGAGAGAACCCGGCGGGACTAGCGTCCGCCTGCATGAGCCCGTCGACGCTCGGGGTGTGGGCGATCGTCCTCGCGGCCGGGGTGTTCGCGGTGCGAAGCATCGTCGTCCAAGCCCGCCGGCACCCCGGGGCCCTGACGGGCCGCGAGCGCGCGGTGCGGTGGGCCATCGTCGCCGCGTGGATCGCCGCCTCGGTCATCACACCGGTCTTCGGGCACGCCGGGCCGCAGCCCGTCCTGACCGCGGTCATCGCCGCCGTCGTCCTGGCCTGCGTCGCCGTCGGCCTGGTGGACTTCCTGGACTGACCACCGAGCTGTGGCGGCCGAGGCCCGGCCGGTGGGGTCCGGATACCGTCACGGGGTGAGCCGGTCGGCGAGGACCCTGGTCCAGCTCGAGGCTGCGCTGGCGTGTGTTCGGACGACGGTCCCGGATCTGCCGGTGGAGATCGGTGGTCGCGGGATGGGTGCGTACCTGCGGCTGGTGGGCGAGGCGCCCCCGCCGACGCTGACCGAGCAGCTGCACCACCTGGTCGACCAGCTCCACGAGGTGACCCGGGGACGCCGCCGCCGGAGTTCGGCTCGATCACCCTCGGGACGAACGCACCGGTCCAGCTCGGGTTCTACCCGTGGGTGCCGCTGTTGCCGGGCCGGCTGCGCGCCCGGTGGACCGCGCAGGCCGCGGTCGAGCACGTCACGGCCTTCCTGGACCGCCGCCTCGGTCCCGACGGGTGGCCGGGCGGCGGCCGCGACGTGCGGACCCGGGTCCGTCACGGCCGCATCGACGTCGCCCTGGTCGACACGACCACCGGGCAGTCGCTCGTCCTGCTGCCGCTGCCGCTGGCGCCGTTCCACCGCGACCGGCTGCTCTGACCGACCCGTGCCTGGTCACCGCCGGTCGGGCCGGCGGTCACGTCCGGTGGCCAGCAGGTCAGCAGGTCGGCATCGGCGAGGCCGGCGACCGTGCCGGTGGTCGGGTCGGTGACGGTCGCCGGCCGGGCCCGCCCCGCTCGTCCCCCCACGGAGCCCGGGACCGACCCCGAGTCCGCACGAGGGTCGCGCCGGGGTCGAGCGGGCGGTTGGATCGGGGGATGCACCCGCGCGCCGGACAGCCCGCCCGTCCCGAGGACCTCATCGACCTCGACGCCCTCCTCGCCGCCTACGCCGACCGGCACCCCGATCCCGCCGACCCGTCCCAGCGGGTCGTGTTCGGGACGTCCGGGCACCGGGGCTCCAGCCTGGACTCGGCGTTCAACGAGGACCACATCCTCGCGATCACCCAGGCCATCTGCGAGTACCGGGCGTCGCAGGGGACGACGGGTCCGCTGCTGATCGGCCGCGACACCCACGCGCTGTCCGAGCCGGCGTGGCGGACCGCGCTGGAGGTCCTCGTCGCCAACGACGTCACCGTGCTCGTCGACGACCGCGACGACGTCACCCCGACCCCCGCGGTGTCGCATGCGATCCTCCGCCTCAACGGCCGCGGGACCGCGCCGGCGAGGGAGCTGCCCGCGGGCGACGCCGACGGGATCGTCGTGACCCCGTCGCACAACCCCCCGCGCGACGGCGGCTTCAAGTACAACCCGCCCCACGGCGGGCCGGCCGACTCCGCGGCCACCGCGACGATCGCCGCGCGCGCCAACGAGCTCCTCGAGGGCCGACTGCAGGGGGTGCGCCGCATCCCGTTCGAGCGCGCCCGGGCGGCGGCGAACGGGTACGACTTCCGCGGCCACTACGTCGACGACCTGCCGACGATCGTCGACCTCGACGCGATCCGCCAAGCGGGGCTGCACATCGGGGCCGACCCGCTCGGCGGCGCCAGCGTCCGCTACTGGGACGTGATCGCCGAGACCCACGAGCTGGACATCACCGTCGTGAACCCGGAGGTCGACCCGCGCTGGGCGTTCATGACCCTCGACACCGACGGGAAGATCCGGATGGACTGCTCGTCGCCGTCGGCGATGGCGACCCTGATCGGGCGGCGCTCGGAGTACGACATCGCCACCGGCAACGACCCCGACTCCGACAGGCACGGCATCGTCACCCCCGACGCCGGGCTCATGAACCCCAACCACTTCCTGGCGGTCGCGATCTCGCACCTGCTGCAGACCCGCTCGTGGGGCGCCGACACCGCGGTCGGGAAGACCCTCGTGTCGTCCTCGCTGATCGACCGGGTCGTGGCCGGGCTGGACCGGAGACTGCTCGAGGTCCCGGTCGGCTTCAAGTGGTTCGTCCCGGGGCTGCTCGACGGGACTGTCGTGTTCGGCGGCGAGGAGAGCGCGGGGGCCAGCTTCCTGCGCCGCGACGGCGGGGTCTGGACGACGGACAAGGACGGGATCCTCCTGGCCCTGCTGGCGAGTGAGATCCGCGCGGTCACCGGGGAGAGCCCGAGCGAGCTGCACGCCGGGCTGGTCGGCCGCTACGGCGCGTCGGTCTACGCCCGGGTCGACGCCCCCGCCGACCGCGACCAGAAGGCCCGCCTCGCCGCCCTCGCCCCGGAGGACGTGACGGCGACCGAGCTGGCCGGTGAGCCGATCACCGCCCGCCTCACGAAGGCCCCCGGCAACGGCGCACCGATCGGCGGCCTGAAGGTGACGACGGAGAACGCCTGGTTCGCCGCGCGCCCGTCGGGCACCGAGGACGTCTACAAGATCTACGCCGAGTCCTTCCTGGGGGAGGACCACCTGGCGCAGGTGCAGGAGGAGGCCCGCGAGGTGGTCGGGGCCGCCCTCTCGGCCTGACGGGCCTCGGGCCGGACGGGCCTCAGGCGACGGCGGCCGCGAGCAGCGGTGCGGTGATCGCCACCTGCCACGGGCGGGCGCCGCGCTCGTCGAGCCAGCGCCGGACATCGGGCTCGCCGTGCTCGGCCGGGGGGTCCCAGGTGAGCCGGCGGACGAGGTCGGGGGACAGCAGGTTCTCCACGGGCAGCTCGCGCTCGGCGGCGGCCGCGAGCATGGCCGCGCGGGCGGTGGCGAACCGCTTGGCCGCGGCCGGGTCGCGGTCGGCCCACGCGCGGGTCGGGGGGAGCTCGCCGCTGCGGGCGCTCATCGCGGGCAGGGCCGTGTCCGGCAGCGCCGCGGCCCGGTGGAGCGCGCCGAGCCAGGTGCCGGAGATGGCCCGGTTCGCGCGGCCGCCGAAGACCGGCAGCGACGTCAGCTCGGCCACCGTGGTCGGGTTCCTCCTCGCCGCGTCGACGACGGCCCGGTCGGGCAGGATCCGCCCCGGCGCGATGTCGCGGGCCGCGGCGATCGTGTCCCGGGCCGTCCACAGCTCCCGCGCCGCCGCCAGCTCGCGGGGGCGGCGCAGCGCGTGCAGCCCCGACACCCGCCGCCACGGCTCCTCCCGCGGGGGCGGCGGCGGGGCGGCCATGACCGCGGCGAACTCCTGGTGGGCCCACTCGAGCTTGCCCGCGGCGCCGAGGCGCTCGACGAGGACCTCGCGCATCTCCAGCAGCAGCTCGACGTCGAGGGTCGCGTAGACGAGCCAGTCCGCGGGCAGCGGCCGGGTCGACCAGTCCGCGGCCGAGTGCTCCTTGCGCAGCCCGATCCCCAGCAGGGACGCGGTCATCGCGGCCAGCCCGACCCGCGGCAGCCCCAGCAGCCGACCGGCCAGCTCGGTGTCGAACAGCGACCGCGGGCGCAGGCCGAGGGCGGCGAGGCAGGCGAGGTCCTGGTTGGCGGCGTGCAGCACCCACTCCGCGTCGCCGATGGCCTCGTTCAGGACGGTCATGTCCGGCAGCGGCACCGGGTCGATCAGCGCGCTGCCCGCACCCTCGCGGCGGAGCTGCACCAGGTAGGCGCGCTGGCTGTAGCGGAAGCCCGACGCCCGCTCGGCGTCGAGTGCGATCGGCCCCGACCCGGCCGCGACCGCGGCGGCCAGCTCCGCCAGGGCGCCGCTGCTCGCGGTCATCGCCGGGACACCCTCCCGCGGCGCGGCCAGCACCGGGACCGGCGGCGGCTCCTCGACCTCGGGACCGGGCGCGGCGGCGTCGGCGGGCTCGGGCGGTCCGACCGCCTCGGGGTCGGTCACCGGCCCCGCTGCGGTCGGGGCGAACGGCCCGCCGGACCGTCAGGACGCTCGACCTCACCGGCCGGTGCCCCGACGAGGGCGAGGGTGACCGGGGGGAGCCCCGCCGCCATCGCGAGCAGGTCGGTCCAGGCGAGGGCGTGGGCACCCGCGTCGCTGCCGGCGGGGGAGTCCCCGGTCGGCGTCCACGACGCCCGGATCTCGACCTCGCTGCGGGCGGGGTCCTCGGCCATGCCGCCGAAACCCTGCGACGCGGTGCGGGTCACGGTGCCGCTGGCCGCGGTGAAGGGGGCCTCGCGGGCGACGAGGGCCTCGGTCAGCCAGGACCACGCGACCTCGCAGAGGAACTGGTCCTCGGCCAGGTCCTTCTCGACCTCCGCCCGGATGTAGGCGACGAAGCGGGACGTCCCGGACCACGCCTCCTGCCCGGCCGGGTCGTGCAGCAGGACGAGGCGGCCGGTGGCGAGGTCCTCGTCGCCGACCTCGATCTCCGCGGACAGCGCGACCGCGAACGGCGCGAGCCGGGTGGGGGCCGGGGTCTCGGTGACGACGACCTCCGACCGCGGGCGCAGCGCGGTCAGGGCCGCCAGCGCGCGCGCGAAGGCCGGCGGCGTCTCACGCTCCCCCCGGGCCAGCACACAGCGCAGCGTACGGAGGCCCCGGCGACCGTCCTCCGCGACACGCGAGCCCCCGTGGGACGATCGGTCGTGACCCCTCCCGGCGCCCTCGCCGACGCCCCGCTGCTCGCCGCCTGCGCCGGTCGCACGCCCGCCCACCTGCCGGTCTGGTTCATGCGCCAGGCCGGGCGGTCGCTGCCGGAGTACCGGCGGGTGCGCGAGGGCATCGGCATGCTCGACGCCTGCCTGGACGCCGCGACCGTCGTCGAGGTGACGCTGCAGCCGGTCCGCCGCTACGGCGTGGACGCGGCGATCCTGTTCTCCGACATCGTGACCCCGCTGGCCGCGGCGGGTTTCGGGGTCGAGATCGTCGCCGGGCGGGGCCCCGTCGTGGCCGACCCGGTGCGGCGGGCGGGCGACGTCGACCGGATCCGGGTGGCCACCCCCGACGAGTACGCCCCCGTCACCGACGCCGTCCGCGAGCTCACCGCGGTCCTCGGCGCCACCCCGGTGATCGGGTTCGCCGGCGCGCCGTTCACCCTCGCCAGCTACCTCGTCGAGGGCGGGCCGAGCCGGGAGCACGCGCGGACCAAGGCGCTCATGCGGTCCGACCCGGCCACCTGGGACGCCCTGCTCGGCCGGCTCGCGGAGGTCGCGGCGGCGACGCTGGCCGCGCAGGTCGAGGCGGGGGCGTCGGCGGTGCAGCTGTTCGACTCGTGGGCCGGGACACTGTCGGCCGCGGACTACCGCCGCCACGTGCTGCCCCACACCCGCACCGTGCTGACCGACCCGCGCCTCGCCGGGGTGCCGCGGATCCACTTCGGGGTCGGCACGGGGGAGCTGCTGCCGCTGCTCGGCCCCGCGGCCGGCGCCGACGTCGTCGGGGTGGACTGGCGGACCCCGCTGGACGAGGCCGCCGCGCGCATCGGACCGGGCGTGGCGGTCCAGGGGAACATCGACCCGACCCTGGTCTTCGCCCCGGCACCGGTGTGGGAGGCCCACGTCCGGGCGGCGGTGGCCGCGGGGGCCGCGGCGCCCGGCCACGTCGTCAACCTCGGCCACGGGGTCCTGCCGGACTCCGACCCCGACGTCCTCGCGCGGATCGTCGACCTCGTGCACTCCCTGCCCGTCCCGGCGCGGGTGCCGGGTCCTTTGGCGTCGGGCTCGCGCTCGGGAGGTCCGCGGCCGGAGCCGGCGGCCGCCGCGCCC
>CAXSIB010000068.1:0-11602 GCA_964237095.1 uncultured Actinomycetales bacterium | reverse complement strand
CGGCGTCGATGCACGTCCCGCAGGGGTTCTTCGCGACCAGCGGGGGGTTGGAGTATCCGGCGGTACTGGCGGTCGTCGCCGCGGCGTTGGCGTTGACCGGTCCTGGGCGGGTGTCGCTGGACCAGGCCCTGGGGCACGCGGTGAACCGGGGGTGGATGCGGCCGGTCGCGGTGGGGTTGGTGGTGCCCGCGGTGACCGCGGTCGTGCTCCGCCGCCGCCGAGCCATGGCTGCCGCGACCGGTGACCCCGCGGCGCCGCCGCCCGCGGTCGTTGACGCCACCGAAGCCCTGTAGCTGCGCGAGGCTTAACCCCTGAACCCTGGAATCGGCTCAGTCCTCAACAAGACGACCAGATTCACTTACCTCGCATGTTTTTGGTGGTAGCCACCTTGTTGGCTGTAGCTCCCGCGATGTGAAAGACCGTCGTCCAGAACAACCAGGAAGGCCGGCCGCGATTCAGACCGGATCCCGTCCGCACACTTCACCCGATCAACACGCGGAACCGCACCACAGGGGACCGGCCTGTGGTGGATAATTGAGATTATGCATCAGATTGCCCAGGGGATCACCACCCGGGCTGTGTAGAGCGCCGGCGGTCGACGCAGCGCCGCTCACATCCGCAGGCTCAGCTCGAGGCCGGTGGGGACTTTCGTTGGCTGTTCGGGTGGAACGCTGGCTGCGGTACGGACCGTTGGCGAGGGACGTCAACAGGTGGTCCGGAGTCGCGTCCTACCCGAGCCTGACGCGCTCCGCGGCTCGCTTTGGAGCCCGGTCGCGGAGGTGTACGAGTGGGGCGGGCTGGGCTGGCGGCGTTCAGTGCGTGGCTGCCCGGTGGCCGGGGTGGTGCGACCCGCGGTGCGCGACGGTAGCTGCGGCGGCGACCGCCCCGATTCGGGCCGCGTCAAGGACGGTGTCGCCGGCGGCGAGGCGGCCGGCGACCGCTCCGGTGAAGGCGTCACCGGCGCCGACGGTGTCGACGACGTCGGCCGGGAGGGCGGAGAGGTGGGTGGTGGTCCCGTCGGCGGCGACGACGGCGCCGAGTTCGCCGAGGGTGATGATGACCGAGCGGCATCGCCGGGCGAGCTCGGCCGCGGCGGCGGTGGCGTCGGCGACGGTCTCGACCACCCACCCGACGAGACCTCCGGCCTCCGCGGTGTTGACGATGAGCGGATCGCACCAGCGGAGGGTGTCCTCTTGCAGGGGCCGGTAGGGGGCCTGGTTGAGCACGACGCGGGCGCCGATCCCCGCGGCGGCGTCGACGGCGGCGTCGACGGCGCCGGCGGACAGTTCAGCCTGCAGCACTAGCACCGAGCCGGGGACACCGAGCAGCTCGACGGCCGCGTGTGCCGCCGCGTCAGGGTCGACGCGGGAGTTGGCGCCCGAGGCGACGATGATCGTGTTCTGCCCGTCGGGGGTCACGGTCACGAACGCCGCCCCGGACGGCGTGTCGGGCATGGTGACCACCGCGGTGGTGTCGACGCCGGCGGCGGTGAGGTCGTCGAGGAGGTCCTGCCCGGCCGGGTCGTCTCCGACGGCGCCGATGAAGAAGGTCGGGGCTCCTTCATTGGCGGCGGCGATGGCCTGGTTCGCGCCCTTGCCGCCGCTGCTGACGCGCACCGATTCGGCGAGGACGGTCACCCCGGCCTCCGGGCGCCGGGCCACGGTCACGGTGTGGTCACGGTTGATCGAGCCGACGACGACGACCCGGGCGGCCGGCCCAGTCGTCGCCCTTCCGGTCACTTGTTGCCGCTCGCCGCGACCGACAGCGCGAAGAATCGCTGGAGGACGAACAGCAGCAGGGCGGGGATGAGGGACAGGAGCACGCTGCCGGCGAAATTCTCCCCGAAGTTGAAGGAGTGCTCGGAGTAGGTCTTGGCCAGCGCCAGCGGCGCCACGAGCAGGCTCGACGAGCTGGTGATCAGCAGCGGCCACAGGTAGGACGTCCACTGGGCCAGGAACAGCAGGATCGCGGAGTTGATGAGCGCCCCGCCCGACAGCGGCAGATAGATGCCGGCAAGGATCCGGGGCTCGGAGCCGCCGTCGATGAGAGCGGCCTCCCGGAACGAGGCGGGGATGCCGAGGAACGCCTGGCGCAGGTTGAAGATCGCGAGGCCGTTGCCGATCCCCGGGAGGATCAGCCCCACGTAGCTGTTGGCCAGCCCCCAGCTGGTGAACTGCTGCGCGAGGGGGATGGCGATCGCCTCGAACGGGACGAGGAAGCTGATGACCACCACCGCGAAGAGGACACCGCGGCCGCGGAACCTCAGCACCGCGAACGCGTACGCGGCGGGCGCGGAGACCGCGAGGCCGACGACGACGCTGACGGTGCACACGAGCAGGGAGTTGAGCATCGGCCGCCCGAAGCCGGCGACGCTGAACAGCTGGGAGTAGTTCGCGCCGGTGACCCGCTGTGGGATCAGGGTCGACCAGCTCAGGGGGGACATGCCGTTGACGATGTCGGCGCTGGGCCGGGCGGAGCCGATGAGGATCCACGCCGCGGGGGCGATGAACAAGACGCCCACGGTCGCGGCGACCACGGTCCAGCCCCAGCGGGTGCGCTCCCGGCGCGGACCCCCCGCGGCGGTGATCAAGGTCGTGGTGGGTGCGGTGGGCGCGGTCACCGGTCGCGGTCCTCTCGGAGCAGGCTGAACTGGACCCCGACGATGATCAGCATGATCACGCTCAGGATGACGATCTCCGCGGCGCCCTGGTTGGCGCTGCCGTAGGTGTAGGTGGTCTGGTAGGCGTCGAACATGAGCAGGGTGGTACTGGACTGTGGCCCGCCGTTGGTGAGCAGCTGGATCGGGACGAACAGCACGAAGTTGGCGACGGTGTCGGCGACGAGGACGAACAGCAGGGGCCGCTTGAGCAGCGGGATGGTGATCCGGAAGAACGTCTGGACCGCGCTGGCGGCGTCGATGTGCGCAGCTTCGTACATGTCCGGGTTGATGTCGCGCAGTCCGGCGATGAGGAACAGCATCCAGTACCCGATCCCGATCCAGCTCGCGACGAGCAGGATCCCGGCCAGGGCCTGCTGGGGGGAGGTAAAGAACGGCTGCGCGCCGATCCCGAGGACGTGCAGGATCGAGTTGACCGGGCCCTGCGGCTGCAGCGCCGCCCCCCAGGCGATGCTCGATCCCACGATGGGCACCGTGCACGGCACGAAGACCAGCGTCCGCCACACTCCCCGGCCGGCGACCCGCTGCACGAACAGGACCGCGACGAGCAGCGCGACCAAGATCTGCGCCGGGTTGATGACGACGTTGAACAGGATGGTCCGGAGGAGGGTGGCTCGGAAGTTCGGGTCGGCGAACAGGGTGCGGTAGTTGCCCAGCCCGGTCCAGGTCGGGGCGAGCAGCCCCCCGGGCAGGGCCTTGTACAGGCTGTTCTTCACGGCGTCAATGAGAGGGATGGCCCGCAGGATGACGATGGCGACCGCGGCCGGGGCGAGCATCGCCGCGGCCCACAGGGCGTCGCGGTGGCGGTGACGCCACGTCCGACCCGGCGAGGGCCGCGGCCGGCCGCCGCTGGCGATGGCACCGGGCGGCGCGGGGGGGACCGGGGGGGCGGCGTCCACGGGGTTCTCCTGATCCGTTCGGTGGCCGGCCGGCCGGGGTTACTTGTACTTGGCCCAGGCCGTGGTCAGCTGACTGCTGGCGCTGGTCAGTGCCGCCTGCGCGGACTGGCCGTTGCGGATGTCGCCGAAGGTCTGGAAGAGGATGGTCTCGAACTCGATGTACCCGACGGTGGACAGCCGGGGCACCGCGGTGTTCGCGGTCGCGTAGTCGATGATCTTCACCGCCTGTTTGCCGGCGGGGGTGTCGAACACCGGACGTTTGAAGTAGGTGACCTGGCCGATCTTGTTCGCGGGCAGCTCCGGTGCGGGCCGGTTGTTCTCATACCCCGAGCCGTTGTCGATGGCCATCCACTTCATGAACACCGCGGCCGCGGCCTTGTTCTTGGTGAAGGGGTTCATCGCCAGCGACCAAGACCCGGTCGGGGTCACCTCGGTGCCGCCGGCGAACTTAGGCTGCATCGCGACGCCCCACTCGATCTTCGAGGTGTTCAGGGTGGGCAGCAGCCAAGGCCCCTCGACCTCGTAGCCGGCCTTCCCACCCACGAACAGCGCGTCGGTCTGCTCCGACGGGACACCCCGCGGGGCAGCGCCGGAGGTGAACAGGTCGTGGTACCACGTGAACGCCTTCACCCACGCCGGGGAGGTGATGTCCGGGGTGAGGTTGTCCTTGCCGCTGGCGCCGCGGCTGCCGCCGAGCCCGACCACGAGCGGCTCGAGCTGGTAGTAGCGGTCGAACTGCCCGAACAGCATCCCGTACTGCGCGGCGCCGGCGGCCTTCACCTTCGCGGCGTCGGTGGCCAGCTGCTCCCAGGTGATGGGGTTCTTCGGGTCCGCCGACGGGAACGCCACCCCGGCCTTGGTCAGGGCCATCTTGTTGTAGTACAGCAGCTGCGTGGAGTCCGCGATCGGCAGCGCCCACAGCTTCCCGTCGTAGGTGCACGCCTCGATCCCCGAGGTCTGCAACGACGAGATCTGGCCCGCGAACATGGACGTGAGGTCTTCGGCGTAGCCGCGGCTGGCCAGGGCCGGCACCCGGGGCTCGTCCGCCCAGTACACATCCGGGTTGCCGCTCTTGTTCGTGACCCGCGCGTCCAGCACGCTGTTGAGGTTGTCGAAGGACACGAACTGGTAGTCGACCGTGATCGTCGGGTGGGCCTTCTTGAACGCCGCGAGGATGGTGTTCATCCCGTCGGCCACCGGGTCGAGGATCCCGACCACGTTGATCGTCGCCGTCGGATCGCCCCCGGCGGCGCCGGACGACGTCGACGACGCCGCACCGGCGGACGCCGCCGGAGCCGAGGACGACCCGGACGCCGCAGACGTGCTCTTTGTACTGGACGAGCATCCCGCGGCGAGCAGGACCGCCGAACCTGCGAGGAACGCCCGCCGGGTGCCCCGGGGTGAGCTGGGGCCGCCCGCGGCCGGGAGGGCCGGTTGGACCGGGGGTCGACCGGTGGAGGTGCTGCGGTGCACAGCGATCATCCTTTCGACGGGGCGGCCACCGGCAGGGCTGTCGGGACCGATCGGGTACGCCCGGGACGGGCGCCCAAAGCTCGAAGAGGTGGCGGTGTTGCCGAAAAGCAGCGCGGGCCGCCGGTGCCGCGACCCGTTCCAGCTCAGGGCCGAGAGCGGCACCGCGAGAACCCCGCGGCGCGGGCGACGTCGCACCGCCGGCCGCGGTGGACCGCGCAAGCGGTCACAGCGCCCCGATGCGGTCGAGGAAGTACGTCATGAACCCGCCGGCGTTCACGGCCACCGCGACCGCGCAGTTGCTGGTCGGCAGCGGTGTCCCGTCCATCGGGTCGACCTCGAGGAAGTCCGCCACGGTGACCCCGCGGGCCACGTCGCCGGCGGTCTCGACCCCGACCGCAGCCGAACGCCACGTGACCAGCTCGGGGTGGGTCACGACCGCCACCGCCAGCGGGTCGTGCATGGCGCAGCTGCCGGAGGCGTTGTCACTGCCCCGACCGGTTCGGCGGAGATGGTCGATCCAGCCGATGGACGCCGCGCCGGCGAACTCCCCGAACGGGGTGCCGCGGGAGGTCATGGTCTCCGCGTCAGCGGTGGTGAGCCGGACCTGGAGGGTGACGTCGAGTCCGACGAACCGCATGGACGCCCCGCTGGCCAGGACGATGCCCGCCGCCTCCGGGTCCACCCAGATGTTGAACTCCCCGGGCATGTCCTGGCGGTTGGTGTGCTGGAGGAAGACCCCGCCCATGATGACGATCTCGTCGAGGGTCTCAGCCAGACGCGGTTCCATCGTCAGGGCCAGCGCGATGTTCGTGAGCGGCCCGATGCAGACCAGGGTGTAGCGGCCGACCGGGCCGCCCATGACGAGGTCGACGATCGCCGACGCCGCATATCCCGGGGTCGGTTCCCGGGTTGGGACACTGCTGCGCGCCTCGGCGGCCCGGCCCCGGGCGCTGGTGTGGTGCATCGGGCGTCTCAGGGCCCGGGTCGCCCCCTTGACCACCGGGACCTCCTCGCGGCCCAGGCGGTGCAGCAGCTCCAGGGTCAGCAGGGTCGCGGTGTCGACGTCGGTGTTGCCGTTCACGGTCGTCACCAGGTCCACCGACAGCTCCGGCTCGGCGAGCGCGAGAGCCAGGGCGAACCCGTCGTCGATGTCCGACCCCGGAGCGCCCATGGCCAGGTCGGTGTCGAGGATGATGTGCCTCATCGGCGAGGCCCCCTTTGTCTACTCGTGTTGCGTCAGCGTCGCAGCTTCCTTGTGGTTTGGCAAGGACCGACCCGGTGGTCGTCGGTGTCCAGTGACAGACGTGATCACGACCGAGTCGTCGCTCCAGCGGGTACGGCGCCCCGCGACCGGAGGCAGGGTTACTGGCCCGCCGGCCCCGGGCGACGCTCCGCCCGCACGCCGGGCCCGGCGGCACCGCCGGCGCAGCCGCAGGACTCCCGGACGGTCAGGTCCACCCCGATCACGTCGTGCCGTGCAGGCAGCCCCGGATCGGCGGTGGCGTCGAGCAGTCGGCGCATCGCCCGGTCCGCGATCACCGCGAGGGGCTGTTCGACCGCGGTCAGCGGGGGGACGCTGAACCGGGACGTCTCGGTCCCGTCGAAACACACGATCGCCACGTCCCGGGGAACCTGCAGTCCGAGCTGATGGCAGGCGCTGAGGGCGCCGACGGCCTGGACGTCGGTGGACACGAACAGCGCCGTCGGATGAGTCGACCGCCGGAGCAGGGTCGTCGCCGCCGCGTATCCCCCGGCCAGGGTGAAGGGCTGTTCCGCGACCAGCGACGGCCCCGACCGCAGCCCGGCGTCCTGACAGGCCCGGGCCCACCCGTCGCGGCGCTGCACCGCCGACGCCACGGTCGGCGGACCGGCGACGCAGCCGATCCGGGTGTGCCCGTGCCCGATGAGGTGCGCGGTCCCGAGCGCCGCCCCGCCGGTGTGGTCGGCGACGACGGTGGACACCCCGAACCGGGCGGACAGCCGGTCCATGACCACGACCGGGATCTTCCCCGCCGCCGGGATCTTCAGTTGGGGGTGGGACTGGACGGAGATGACGATGACCCCGTCGACGTGGCGGTCGGTGAAGGTCTGCAGGTAGTCCGCCTCCCGCGACGACTGCCCCATCGCGTTGCCGATGAGCAGGACCCGGTCGTGGCTGAACGCGATGTCCTCGATCTCCCGGGCGAGTTCGTTGAAAAACGGGTTCCCGTCATCGGGGACGATGAGGCCGATCGACCGGGTCCCGCGCCCTTTCAAGGCCTGCGCCACCGGATCGGGCCGGTACCCGAGCTCCGCGATCACCCGCTGGACCCGCTCCCGGGTCGCCGCCGCCACCGGGCGGGGACCACCGTGGATCACATAGCTGACCACCGCCGGGGAGACCGCCGCCCGCCGCGCGACCTCAGCCCGCGTCACCGCCACGCCATCTTCCCTTCGAACACGAACCGGCCGCCCCGACAGTCCGCTGAGCTTCGCATGGCCAGTACGTGACTTCGCTGCGGCCCGCAGCGAAGTCCCGTGCGGTTCCGTGGCGAGTTCGGCTTCGGCCACCGGCGTCTGCGCCCATGCGTCCCTGGGGTTCGTGCTGATCGTCGCTGGCCGGCCCTTGCTGGTTGACGTCGTCTTCCGAGCCGTCCACAACCCTTGTACCGGGTGTTCGACCGGGTCTTCGACCGGGTGTAGCGTCGGGTGTTCCGGGGAGGCCGTGCGCAGGAGGCTGTGGTGACGACGAGGCAGTTGGACGGGGCCGTGGAGGCCGGGGACCTGCTGGACGCGTTCCGGGTCTACGGGATCTTGCAGGTCGACATCGCGCAGGTCGCCCGGGTGGACCCCAAGACGGTGTACACCTGGAAAGCCCACGATGTCCGTCCCCGGGCCCGGGTCTATGACCGCCTCGACGGTCTCCGTGAGGTCGTCCGGGTCCTGTCGGACTCCCTGACCGACCGCGGGGTCGGTCAGTGGCTGCGGGCGCGCAACCGGCTGCTCGATGGTCAGCGGCCGTTGGAGGTCCTGCACGAAGGGCAGCAGCAGGCTGTCCTCGCGGCGGCCCGCTCGTTCGTCGACGGGAGCTACGTCTGACCCGACCGCCCGTACCGTCGCTGGTCGGTCTGGTCACCCAGATCGCCCCGCGGGTGGTGACCGGACCGTGGTGGCACCAGGGCGCGGTGGGGCGGCCGCTGGTGTCGTGCGCGCCGACGGCCTTCGGGCCGGGCCGCTACCACCGCACCGGTGAACCGGGAGTCTGGTATTCGAGTTCCCAGATGCGGGCCAGCTGGTGTGAGCTGTTCCGGCACTTCCCCGACGACGGGGCCCTGGACCCGTTTGAGGTCCGCCGGCGGGCCGGGCGGGCCCGGGTGGCGGTCCGGGTGCTCGACCTCACCGATCCAACAGTCCGTGAGGCGGTCGGCGTCACCGCAGACGACCTGGTCGGCGACGACTACGGCGTGGGTCAGCAGGTCGCGTCGGCGGCCCGCGACGCCGGCCTGGACGGGGTCCTCGCGCCGAGTGCGGGGCTGGTCGGGCAGCGGACCCTCGCGGTGTTCTACTCCGCACTCGACCACGGCAAGGTCGTCGAGCAGACCAGTCGGGTGCAGGTCCCGCCGCTGGATCTCCTCGGTCATCTCCGCGTCGTCCGGCCGGTGCCCACCGCGGCCGCCGCGTACGCGGCGTACCTGGCCCGCCTCACTGCCTTGCCCGCTGCGGTGTTGCGGCGGCGCTACCGCCGCCGGTAGCCCCCTCGATCCGGGGCGCGGGCTCGTGAGCCGGTGAACCCTGGCCGGACGGCCAGGGTCTGCGGGGCGGTCGGTTCGGGTCGATGGGCACCGACGCCACCGTGGGCACCCGCGTGGTCCCCGCGCCGAACGCTGTCCTCCGCGCGACCCACCGGGCGCCGGCGGGTGGCACGGTCACGGTGGGCGCACCGAGCACGGCGCCGACCCGGCCCACCCGACCGCAGACCACCGTCACTCACGCCCGGGTGGCCGGCTGCCTGACTGACATCCCGGGGTCAGCCCCGGCCGTGTCCGTCGTCAAGACCGGGGCCGGGATCGCGGGTGGCGGCGGCGATCTCCTGGTCGAGGTCGTCTGTGGGCCGGCCGCGGGTGGGGTGGCGTGGCGACAGAGGCGCCGGGAGGGGCGCCGACAGCTCCTGGTCTCCCCCGCCGCCGATGGTGGGCCGCGGTTGCGGGCGCTGACCCTGCTGGAGTTGGCGAGCCCGGGCGGCTGCGGTAACCCGACGGCCACCGCTGGGAGCTGCCCCCTCCGTCCCGACCCCGGTGGCGAGCCCGGGAACCGGAGCGGGCCCGGCCGGGCTGCGGTCGCCGTCCCGGACGGAAACCCCCGTCCCGGGACGGCTGCCCGCCCGCGCGGCGAGAGGCGCGGCCGCGAGGGCGGCGACCCGGGCGGCGGCCTGGGCCTGCCCGGTGGCCAGGTGGGCGTCGTGGACGGCTTTCCACGTGTTACGCAGTTGGCGCATCAGCAGCTCCAAACCGGCGTCGGCGGGGGTCGCCGACGACGCGGTGAGCAGCAGCATCGCCGCCCGCCGCGCCCCCCGCCCGGGATCGTCCGGCCGGGACGGGGGGCGGCTGTCACCGGCGCGGGTCTGCGCGGACCGGGCCAGGCTGTCCGCGGCGGCCGCGTACGGGCCCGGCCGGGGTTCCAGCCGCTGCGACCACGCCGCGAGGACCCCGGCGCTGTCGTGGGCGACCGCCGACCAGGTCGCGGTGTCCCCGACCGGAATGGCGAGTAGCCGGTCGCGTAACCCCGCGACCTCCCGGGCCGCCTCAGCCCACTCCCCCGCCTGCACCACCCGCCGACCGCCGTCCACCCCGGCAGGCGCGGCCGGCCGGCGGTGGCGGGCGGCGGCGGCCCATTCCGCGGCCGCCGCCGACGCCGCCTGCGGGGTGTCGACCCACCCCAGACGCAGCCGGGGCAGGGTCAGGTCCCGGTCCAGGCGGCCCCCGCCGAACCACACCGGCCGCTCCCCCCGCCCCGGGCGCTGCGCCACGGAGTAGCCCTCGATGACATCACCGCGGCCGGCGGCGTACCGGGGCCGGATCAGCAGCCCCGCCCCCCGGGCCCGGCGCACGAACTGCGCCTCGTCCCCCGACCCCACCGCGTACGCCCGGACCTGGCGGCCCAATACGGCCCGAGCGGGTTCGTCCACCCCCAGCCGGACCGCCTTGTTCAGCTCCGCCCCGCTCACCCCGCGGCTGCCCCGCCCGGCCTCGCGGGCCTCGAGCACCGTGAGCCCGTGGCGGCGTTCGATCGCGGTCACCGCGGCCCCCGCCCGGCGGTAGTCGTTCCACACCACCGCCTTCGTGCCGTCGTCGCGGACCAGGGACACCACCAGGTGCACGTGGTCATTGCCCGCCTTCGACAGCCCGTGCCGGACCGCGACCCACCGGCACGGCGCCCGCCCCGACCCGACGGTGAACCCCATGCCCGCGGTGAACTCCCCGACGATCTGCCCCCACCGCTCATCCGACAGCTGCCCCTCCGTGGCGGGCAGCGACAGCGAGCAGTGCCACACGTGGCCCCCCGCGACCTCGGTGCCGTGGTGGCGGCGGGGTTCGTCGAGGACCCCCCCGATCTGCTGCGCCGCGGCCCGGTCCAACACCGCGTCGTCCCACCACGCCAACACCGCCCCGTCCCCGCCGATCAGATGCGGCTCGACGTGCTCGTTGCCCCGACCCGGCCCGGCCAGATACCGCAGCACCCCCGCCATGTCCGACCCGCGGCTGATCCGCACGATCACCGCACCACCACCCGACCAGCCACCGCCACAGCCACAACCACCCGATCACCCACGGTCCCCGACCGCGCCACCCGCACCGCTGCCGCCGCCACTGCCGCAGTCACCAGTGCGGCCGCGGTCACCGGTGCGGCCGGCCCGGGGGCGCATCCAACGGCCGCCGATCCCCCCGGTCGGACAACCCCTCCATCGCCCGACCCACCCGCGGCAGCAACGCCCGGATCTCCTCCCGCAGCGCCATCGTCTCCGTCGGGACCTCCCCCGACGCGTTCGCCGCCCGTGCCACCTGGTTCAGGTTCGACACCACCCCCGCCAACACCCGCGACACCGCGAACAACTCGACCAACCCCGCCCGCCGCTCCGACGCCGACACCCCCGGCTCCCCCGCCAACGCCGCCTCCACCAACAACCGCGGCACCGACACCCCCGCCTGCGCCGCCAGGCGCACCAACACCGCCTCCTCCACCCCCGACACCTTCACCTGATGTGCCACCACCCGCCGGCCCCCCGGCGCGTTCGCCCGCCGCCGCCGCCCCAACACCGACCGACCCACCCCCGGACCCCCACCGGCTACCGGCGCATCCAGCCCTGCGGCCACCACCGGGGCACCCACCGGCTCCCCGGTCCCCGGACCCGTCACCCCACACCCCCGGCTCCCACTCGACCCCACCCACCGCAGTCACTGCAGTACCCGCCGCCAGCGCAGCGAACCCGCCCCGCGGGGACCACACGACCACCCCAGTGTGCCCAGCCGGACCCGACCGGTCCACCGGATACCAAAGTTGGCGTAGCCAACTGCAT
>CAXSIB010000067.1:0-11615 GCA_964237095.1 uncultured Actinomycetales bacterium | reverse complement strand
CGGGGTCGTCGACACCGACCTCGACGCCGCGGGGGACCCGTCCGACCAGCGCGGCGGTGACCGCCGTCTCGGCGGCGGCCGGTCCGACCGCTCCGACCGCTCCGGGGGTGGCGACCGTGCGCGCGATCACGGCCGGCGGGACGGGGTCCGCGGCAGCGCGGGGGAGGCGCCGGCCCGGGCCGCGCTCGCCCTGTGGCGGGCGTTCGGCTTCGGTGTCCCCGAGCTGGCCGACCGGGTGCTGCTGACTCCCGCGACCGGCCTGTCCGCGCTCTCCCCGGCCGCGGCGCGGGCGGTGCTGGCACGACTGCGGGAGACCGGCCACGTGCTGTCGGAGCTGGTCGAGGAGGAGCGGTGAGCGACGGGACCGAGGCGGCTGCGCCGGCACCCGGCCTGCCGCCGGACGCCGCCGCGGCCGCGCCGCTCGCGGAGCCGCCGGAGGACGTGCGCGAGCGCCACGCGACCCTCGCCGCCCAGGTCACCGACCACCGCTTCCGCTACTACAACCTCGACGACCCGACCGTCACCGACGGGGAGTTCGACGAGCTCCTGCAGACCCTCGAACGCCTCGAGGAGCAGTGGCCGGAGCTGCGGACGCCGGACTCCCCGACCCAGCAGGTGGCGCCGCCGGTGTCGTCGGACTTCAGCGCGGTCACCCACCTCGAGCGGCTGCTCAGCCTCGACGACGTCTTCGACTTCGAGGCCGTCGAGGCCTGGGCCGGGCGCCTGGGCCGTGACGGCGCCGCGGAGGCGGCCTACCTGTGCGAGCCGAAGGTCGACGGCCTCGCGATCGACCTCGTCTACGAGCACGGGCGTCTCGTCCGGGCCGCCACCCGGGGCGACGGGCGGGTCGGGGAGGACGTGACCGCGAACGTCCGGACAGTGGCCGGGGTCCCGCACCGCCTCGCGACGGGCGGCGGCGCCCCCCCGGTGCCGGAGCTGCTCGAGGTCCGCGGGGAGATCTACTTCGAGATCGCGGCCTTCGACCGGCTCAACGCCGCCCTGGTCGAGTCCGGGAAGGCCGCGTTCGCGAACCCGCGGAACTCCGCCGCCGGGTCGCTGCGACAGAAGGACGCGGCGAACACCGCGGCCCGCCCGCTGTCCCTGGTCGTCCACGGTCTCGGGGCCCGGCGCGGGTTCGACCCGGTGCGGCAGTCCGAGGCCTACGACGCGCTGCACGCGTGGGGGCTTCCGGTCAGCTCGCGGACCCGGGTCGTGGCCGACCTCGACGGGGTGCGGGAGTACATCGCCTACTACGGCGAGCACCGCCACGACGTCGAGCACCAGATCGACGGCGTCGTGGTCAAGGTCGACCAGGTCGACCTGCAGCGGCGCCTCGGCTCGACGTCGCGGGCGCCGCGGTGGGCGGTCGCCTACAAGTACCCGCCCGAGGAGGTCACGACCAAGCTGCGCGACATCTCGGTCAACGTCGGTCGCACCGGGCGCGTCACCCCGTTCGGGATCATGGACCCGACCCTGGTGGCGGGCTCGACCGTCGGCATCGCCACCCTGCACAACGCGGCCGAGGTGGAGCGCAAGGGCGTCCTCATCGGGGACACCGTGATCCTGCGCAAGGCCGGCGACGTGATCCCCGAGATCGTCGGGCCGGTCCTCGCGATGCGCGACGGCACCGAGCGCGCGTTCGTCATGCCGACCCACTGCCCGGAGTGCGGGACGGCCCTGGCGGTCGAGCGGGAGGGCGACGCGGACATCCGGTGTCCCAACGCGCGGTCCTGTCCGGCGCAGCTGCGGGAGCGCCTCTTCCACGTCGCCGGCCGCGGGGCGTTCGACATCGAGGGACTCGGGTACGAGGCGGCGACCTCCCTGCTGGCGGCCGCGGTCGTCGGCGACGAGGGGGACCTGTTCACCCTCGACGCGGCCGACCTCGAGCGGGTGCCGCTCTTCACCGTGCAGGCCGGCGGCCTGTCCGCCAACGGCCGCCGGCTGCTGGACAACCTGCAGGAGGCGAAGGACCGCCCGCTGTGGCGGGTGCTGGTCGCCCTGTCGATCCGGCACGTCGGACCCACCGCCGCTCGCGCCCTGGCCCGGGAGTTCGGCTCCCTCGACGCGATCGAGGACGCGTCGGAGGAGCGCCTCGCGGGAGCCGAGGGGGTCGGGCCGACGATCGCGGCGGCCATCACCGCCTGGCTCGACGTCGACTGGCACCGCGACGTCCTCGCGAAGTGGCGCGCGGCGGGGGTCCGCCTCGCCGACGCCGCCGACCCCTCGGTCGCGCGGACCCTGGACGGGCTCAGCATCGTGGTCACCGGTTCGCTGGCGAGCCACAGCCGGGACGAGGCCAAGGAGGCGATCCTCGTCCGCGGTGGGAAGGCGTCGTCCGCGGTGTCCAAGAAGACGGCGTTCGTGGTCGTCGGGGACGCCCCGGGGACCAAGTACGAGAAGGCGCTCTCGCTGAAGGTCCCGGTCCTGGACGACGCCGGCTTCACGGTCCTGCTCGCCGACGGCCCCGAGGCGGCGGCCGCGGTCGCGCAGGTCCCACCCGAGCCGCCGGCGGAGCCGCTTGACGAGGTCGCTCCGGACGCGGCCGGCGGGGACCCGGCATCGGCGGACGGAGTGGCGGGAGCAGCAGGCTCGGCCGACCCCGAGGCGACTCCCAGGCCCGTGCGGACCCGGAAGCCCCGGAAGAGAGCCGCGACCGCGGCCGTCGGGGACTCGACGCCGGACGGGGTGGCAGCAGACGCAGAGGGCCCCGCGACCGCCGGGCCCGCACCCGGCTAGGGCAGCTGCCAGTCGACCTCGGGGGCGCCGAGCTCGCGGAGCGCGGTGTTGGCCTGGCTGAACGGCCGGGAGCCGAAGAAGCCGCGGTCGGCGGACATCGGGCTGGGGTGCACCGACCGGAGCATGACGGTGTCCCCGAGGAGCGGGGCGAGGTTGGCCGCGTCCTTGCCCCAGAGGATCGCCACCAGCGGCGTGCCCCGGGCGACGAGCGCGCGGATCGCCTGGTCGGTGACCTTCTCCCAACCGTGGTTGCGGTGCGAGCCGGGCGTGCGCGGCGCGACCGTCAGCACCCGGTTGAGCAGCAGCACGCCCTGGCGCGTCCACGGGGTCAGGTCGCCGTCGGTCGGGGTGGGCAGGTCGAGGTCGGAGCTGTACTCCCGGAAGATGTTCGCCAGGCTCCGCGGCACCGGCCGCACGCCGGGCGCCACCGAGAACGACAGCCCCACCGCGTGTCCGGGGGTCGGGTACGGGTCCTGCCCGACGATCAGCACCCGCACGTCGGCGAGCGGCTGCTCGAAGGCACGCAGCACGGCCGGACCGGGCGGCAGGTAGGTCCGGCCCGCGGCCAGCTCGGCCCGCAGGAAGTCCCCCGCCGCCGCGATCTCGTTCGCGACCGGTGCCAGCGCCGCGGCCCAGCCGGCCTCCAGCGACGGCGGCAGCGGCCGGGACGGCTCATCCGGCTCGGCTGACCGGTCCTCGGCGGGCAGGTCGAGCGGGAGGGCCGGCTCGTCGTCGATCACAGGGTCGTCGATCACAGGGCCGCTGCCGCGGCGGTGGGGCGTTCGATGATCAGCACCCCGCGAGTCTGGTGGACCGCGGTCGGCGTGTCGTGCCGGGGCGGCCCCGACCGACCCGGACCGGACGGTCGACGCGGTGCCCGCGTCAGGGCGCGGGAGTCACGTCGCGCCGTCGACCGTCCCGTCGACCGTCGTGTCCGCCGGTCCGTCGGGAGTGGCCGGTCCCGTGCCCGCGATCGCGGTGGCGAGCGCGGCCAGGTGCCCGAGGCGCGCCAGCTCGGAGTCGAGGATGTCCGGGCCGCCGCCGCGGCCGAGCAGCAGGATCCGGGTCGTGTCGATGATCCGGGCGCCGGCCAGGACCAGGTCGGCCCCGCGGTGGTCGCCCCAGGACTCGGGCGCGTCGAGGCGGCCGACGCGGCCCGCGGGCATCGCCGGGACCTCGAGCCCGTCGAGCATCGGCGCGGTGTGGGAGGAGTACTCGCTGGTCAGCACGCCCGTCCCCGGGTCGGAGACGAGCGCCGCCCAGTCCGAGCGGAAGGCCCGGGGGAGCAGGTCGACCAGGACCGCGAGGGCGTCCTCGGGCTGGTGGGTCATCTCCTCGACCGCCTCGAGGTCGAGGAAGAGGCTGCCGCCGGCGGAGTAGCGCGCGATCCACTCGACGGTGACCCCGGGCACCCGGGAGCAGGCGGACACGAGGTCCTCGGGCATCGTCGCAGGCGGCAGCTCCACCACCACGTCGTCGACGGCGCTGCCGTCCCCGCGGCGTTCGACGACCTCGATCGCCTCGATGTCGGCCCCGACGGTGCCGAGCGCGGCGGCCAGGACCCCGAGCGAACCGGGCCGGTCGGGGAGCACGACGCGCAGCAGGAAGGCCACTCGAGACCTCCTCGGGACGGACGCCGCCGGCTGACGGACGAGGCGATCGTAGGATGACCGCGACCTGCCGGGGGGAGGTCAGGGCCGACCGCTCCCGGGTCCCGGGCCCGCCACGGGCCGGTTCCGCCGGCGGCGCCGCCCGACCACAGCCTGACCACAGCCCCGCCGAGACCTGTTCTGTGAGGACCACCATGACCGAGAGCCCGGACGGGCCGCCCGTGGCGTCGATCTCCCGGGACGACCTCGTCCACCTGGCCCGCCTCGCCCGCATCGACCTCAGCGCGGACGAGCTGGACCTCCTGGCTCCGCAGCTCTCGGTGATCCTCGAGTCCGTCGCGGCCGTCGGCCTGGTCGCCACCGCCGACGTCCAGGGCACCTCGCACCCGCTCCCGCTGACCAACGGGTTCCGCGCCGACGTCGTGGTGACGCCGCTGGGCGCCGAGGCGGTCCTGGCCGGCGCCCCCGCGGTGGAGCAGCAGCGGTTCCGCGTGCCCCGCATCCTCGAAGAGGATCAATGACCGAGCCTCGAACAGGATCAATGACCGAGCCTCGAAGAGGATCGATGACAGAGCCCGGGGGAGAGTCGTGAGCGCGGACCGCGAGCTGACCACCTGGAACGCGGGGGACCTCGCCGCGGCGGTCGCCGGGGGTGACGTCAGCGCCCTCGAGGTCACGGCCGCGCACCTCGATCGGATCGGCGCGGTGGACGGCGACGTGCACGCGTTCCTGCACGTCGACGCCGAGGGCGCGCTGACCGCGGCCGCGGAGGTGGACTCCGCGCGGGCGTCGGGAGCACCGCTCTCGCCGCTGGCCGGAGTACCGCTGGCGCTGAAGGACATCTTCTGCCAGGAGGGCATCCCGACCACCTGCGGGTCGGGCACGCTGGAGAACTGGCGCCCGCCGTACGACGCGACCGTCGTCTCCCGGCTGCGCGCCGCAGGCATGGTGATCCTCGGCAAGACCAACATGGACGAGTTCGCGATGGGCTCCTCCACGGAGAACTCCGCGTACGGCCCGACCCACAACCCGTGGGACCTCGACCGGATCCCGGGCGGCTCCGGGGGCGGGTCGGCCGCGGCGGTCGCGTCGTACCAGGCGCCGCTGGCCCTGGGCACCGACACCGGCGGCTCGATCCGCCAGCCCGCCGCCGTCACGGGCACCGTCGGGGTCAAGCCGACCTACGGCGGGGTCAGCCGGTACGGGATCGTCGCGCTCGCGTCGAGCCTGGACCAGGCCGGCCCGTGCGCCCGCACGGTGCTCGACGCGGCTCTGCTGCACGCGGTGATCGCCGGGCACGACCCGCGCGACGCGACCTCGATCGACACCGCGGTGCCCGACGTGGTCGGCGCGGCACGGCACGGCGACGTCGCCGGCATGCGGGTGGGGGTCGTGCGGGAGCTGTCCGGTGCCGGCTACCAGCCCGGGGTCGCGCAGCGGTTCGCCGAGGCCGTCGACACCCTCGAGCGGGCGGGGGCCGACGTGGTCGAGGTGTCGTGCCCGCACTTCTCCTACGCCCTCGCCGCGTACTACCTGATCCTCCCCAGCGAGGCGTCGTCCAACCTCGCGCGCTTCGACGCGATGCGGTTCGGCCTGCGCGTCGGCGACGACGGCTCGGCGTCGGCCGAGCAGGTGATGGCGCTGTCGCGCGAGGCCGGGTTCGGCGCGGAGACCAAGCGCCGGATCATCCTCGGCACCTACGCGCTCTCCTCGGGCTACTACGAGGCCTACTACGGCCAGGCCCAGAAGGTCCGCACGCTGATCAGCCAGGACTTCGCCGACGCCTTCGCCGACGTCGACGTGCTGGTCTCCCCGACCGCGCCGACCACGGCGTTCCGGCTGGGGGAGAAGGTCGACGACCCGCTGGCCATGTACCTCAACGACATCTGCACGATCCCGGCCAACCTCGCGGGCATCCCGGCCGCGTCGTTCCCCGCGGGGCTCGCGCCCGAGGACGGGCTGCCCGTCGGCCTCCACGTGATGGCGCCGATCCTGGCCGACGACCGCCTCTACCGGGTCGGGGCCGCCCTCGAACGCGCACTGGAGGCCGACTGGGGCGCCCCGCTCCTGGCCCGCGCGCCCGTGCTGACCGGAGGACTGGTGTGAGCACTGCTCCCGACGGTGGCGACGCCGGTCTCGTGGACGCAGACCTCATGGACTACGACGAGGCGGTCGCCCGCTTCGATCCCGTGCTGGGGCTGGAGGTCCACGTCGAGCTGTCGACGGTGACCAAGATGTTCTGCGGCTGCCCGACCGACTTCGGCGGCGCACCGAACTCCCACGTGTGCCCGACGTGCCTGGGCCTGCCGGGCGCACTGCCCGTCGTGAACGGCAAGGCCGTCGAGGGCGCGATCCGCATCGGGCTGGCCCTCGGCGCGACGATCGCGCCGCGGTCGCGGTTCGCCCGGAAGAACTACTTCTACCCGGACATGCCGAAGAACTTCCAGACCTCGCAGTACGACGAGCCGATCGCCTTCGACGGCGCGCTGGAGATCACGCTCGATGACGGGACGCCGGTCCGGATCCCGGTCGAGCGCGCCCACATGGAGGAGGACACCGGGAAGTCCCTGCACGTCGGGGGGGCCACCGGTCGCATCCACGGCGCCGACCACTCGCTGCTGGACTACAACCGCGCCGGGGTCCCGCTCATCGAGATCGTGACCCGCCCGATCGAGGGGGCGGGGGAGCGGACGCCGGAGGTGGCGCGCACCTACGTCGGCGCGCTGCGCGACGTCCTGCTGGCGCTGGGGGTCACCGACGCTCGGATGGAGCAGGGCTCGCTGCGCGCGGACGTCAACCTGTCCCTCCGCGACTCCCCGGACGCCCCGCTCGGGACCCGCACGGAGACCAAGAACGTCAACTCCCTGCGCAGCATCGAACGCGCCGTGCGCTACGAGATCCGCCGCCAGGCCGCGATCCTCGCCGCCGGCGGCACGATCGTGCAGGAGACCCGGCACTGGCACGAGGACACGGGCCTGACCACCGCCGGGCGGGTCAAGGAGGAGGCCGAGGACTACCGGTACTTCCCCGAGCCCGACCTCGTCCCGATCACCCCGTCCGCGGTGTGGGTCGAGGAGCTGCGCGCGACCCTCCCCGAGCCCCCCGCTCGGCGGCGTGCGCGGCTCCAGGCGGCCTTCGGCTTCACCGACCTCGAGATGCGCGACGTGCTGAACGCGGGTGCACTCGTGCTCGTGGAGCAGACGGTGGCCGCCGGCTGCGCGCCCGCCGCGGCGCGGAAGTGGTGGACGACCGAGCTGTCACGCCAGGCCAACGCCGCCGGGGTGGGCCTCGGCGAGCTCGCGGTCAGCCCGGCGCAGGTCGCCGCGGTGCAGGCCCTCGTCGAGGACGGCACCGTCAACGACACCCTGGCCCGCCAAGTGCTCGAGGGTGTCGCCGCCGGGGAGGGCGAGCCCGCGCAGGTGGTCGCCGCCCGCGGGCTGACCCTCGTCTCCGACGACGGCCCGCTGCTGGCCGCCGTCGACCGGGCCA
Source organism: uncultured Actinomycetales bacterium (assembly GCA_964237095.1). GTDB lineage: Bacteria > Actinomycetota > Actinomycetes > CAXTBU01 > CAXTBU01 > CAXSIB01. The sequence goes on along the minus strand of CAXSIB010000067.1, from coordinate 3,780 downwards.
TGGCCGCCCAGCCCGGCGTCGTGGAGAAGATCCGCGGCGGGAAGCCGCAGGCCGCCGGCGCGCTCATCGGCGCCGTGATGAAGGACCTCGGTGGGAAGGCCGACGCCGCCCGCGTCCGCGAGCTGGTGCTGGAACGAGCAGGGAGTGGCGTGTGAGGGTCTGGCAGCCGTTCGAGGACCTCGTCGAGCGGACGGGACCGGTCCCCGACGGGATCGAGATGACGGTCTGGGACGGGATCGCCGACGTCCCGGCCGACCGCGACGAGGTCGAGGCGATCGTCGTGCCCTACCAGGCGTCGGACCGGGCGATCGACCTGTTGCCCGAGCTGCCGAAGATGCGGATCCTGCAGACCCTCACCGCGGGCACCGACAACCTCGCCGGGAGGATCCCGGCCGACATCACCGTCTGCAACGCCCGCGGCCTGCACGACACCGCGACCGCCGAGCAGGCCCTCGCGCTCACCCTGGCGGCGCGCAACGACGTCACCGCGTACGAACGCCAGCGCCAGCAGGAGGTCTGGGAGACGATCCGCCAGCGGCCCGGGCTCGCCGACGCCTCGGTGGTGCTGCTCGGGTACGGCTCGATCGGGAAGGCCATCGAGGCGCGCCTGTTACCGTTCGAGTGCCGCCTGACGCGGGTCGCGCACTCCGCGCGCGACGAGGGCGGGGTGCACGTGCACGCCTTCGGCGAGCTGCCCGACCTGGTCGCCGACGCCGACATCCTGGTCATCGTCGTGCCGCTGACAGAGGACACCACCGGGATGGTGAGCCGGGACCTGCTCGCGCGGCTGCCCGACGGCGCCCTCGTGGTCAACGTCGGCCGCGGCGCCGTCATCGACACCGACGCCCTCGTCGACGAGCTCACCGCGGGCCGGCTGCAGGCCGCGCTCGACGTCACCGACCCCGAGCCGCTGCCGGCCGGCCACCCGCTGTGGTCCGCCCCCGGCCTGGTCCTGCTGCCACACATCGGCGGGCACAGCCGGGCGTTCGAACCGCGCGCCCGGAAGCTGGTCGCTGAGCTGCTCCAACGCCTCGCCCGCGGCGAGGAGCCCCTCAACGCCGTCGACGGGCTCGGCGCCCGCGCCTGAGGCTGTCAGCCGCGGCTCCTACGATCGGCCTCATGGCTTCCGCACCCCACTCCGCGACGGACACCGACGAGACCGACCTCGACCCGACCGCCGTCGCGCCGACCCGCCCCGGCGCCGGGCGCATCGACATCAAGCCCCGGTCGCGGGAGGTCACCGACGGCATGGAGCGGGCGCCGGCCCGCGGGATGCTCCGCGCGGTGGGGATGGGCGACGACGACTGGGAGAAGCCCCAGATCGGCGTGGCCTCGTCGTGGAACGAGATCACCCCCTGCAACCTCTCCCTGGACCGCCTCGCGAAGGCCGTCAAGGAGGGCGTCCACGGCGGCGGCGGGTACCCGCTGGAGTTCGGGACCATCTCGGTGTCCGACGGGATCTCCATGGGCCACGTCGGGATGCACTACTCCCTCGTGAGCCGCGAGGTCATCGCCGACTCGGTCGAGACCGTCATGCAGGCCGAGCGCCTGGACGGCTCGGTGCTCCTCGCCGGCTGTGACAAGTCCCTGCCCGGCATGCTGATGGCGGCCGCCCGCCTCGACCTCGCGTCGGTGTTCCTCTACGCCGGGACGATCATGCCGGGGCGGCACAACGGCCACGACGTCAACCTCGTCGACGCCTACGAGGCGGTCGGCGCCTGCGCCCGCGGGCTGATCACCCGGGCCGAGGTCGACGCCATCGAGCGGGCGATCTGCCCGGGCGAGGGCGCCTGCGGCGGGATGTACACCGCGAACACGATGGCGAGTGCGGCCGAGGCGATGGGCATGGCGCTGCCGGGCTCGTCGTCCCCCCCGGCGGTCGACCGGCGCCGCGACGGGTTCGCGCGCCGCAGCGGCGAGGCAGTGGTCGGGCTGCTCCGTCTGGGCATCACCACCCGTGACATCATGACCAAGACCGCTTTCGACAACGCGATCGCGGTCGTCATGGCCCTCGGCGGGTCGACCAACGCGGTGCTGCACCTGCTCGCGATCGCCCACGAGGCGCACGTCGACCTGACCCTCGAGGACTTCGTCCGGATCGGGGAGAAGGTCCCGCACCTCGGTGACCTCAAGCCGTTCGGGCGCCACCTGATGGCCGACATGGACCGCGTCGGCGGCGTCCCGATCGTCATGAAGGCCCTCATGGACGCGGGCCTGCTCGACGGGTCCGCGCTCACGGTGACCGGGAAGACGATCGCGGAGAACCTCGCGGAGATCGCCCCGCCGGACCTCGACGGGCAGGTCATCCGGCCCCTGGACCGTCCGATGCACGCGACCGGCGGCATCTCGATCCTGCGAGGCTCCCTGGCCCCCGACGGCGCCGTGGTCAAGACCGCCGGCATCGACGTCGACGTGTTCGAGGGGACCGCGAGAGTCTTCGACGGCGAGGCCGGGGCGATGGCCGCCGTCGAGGACGGCAGCCTGGCCACGGGCGACGTCGTCGTCATCCGCTACGAGGGCCCGAAGGGCGGCCCGGGGATGCGAGAGATGCTCGCGGTCACCGCGGCGATCAAGGGCGCCGGGCTCGGCAAGGACCTGCTGCTGCTCACCGACGGCCGGTTCTCCGGCGGGACGACCGGCCTCTGCGTCGGGCACGTCTCACCCGAGGCCGTCGACGGCGGGCCGATCGCGCTGGTCGTCGAGGGCGACCGGATCCGCCTGGACGTCCGCAACCGCCTCCTCGAGCTGCTGGTGTCCGACGAGGAGCTCGCCACGCGGGCGGCGGCCTTCGTGCCGCCGGCCCCGAAGCACACCCGCGGGGTGCTGGCCAAGTACGCCAAGCTCGTCGGCTCCGCGGCGTACGGCGCGGTGTGCGACTGAGCTGATCCCGCCAGGTCGTGTCCGAGGGGCGAGACCCGGAGGCCGGTGGGCGAGACGCCCGGGCCACTGCCTTGACGGCGGCGGCCCGGGGTCGCACTCTGGTCGGGTGATCCGCGCGCGAATTCTCCTCGTATCCGACAGGCGTGCCGCCTGAGGTCACGAGCCCCGCGACGCACGCCCTCCGAAGCCCGACACTGGGCCGGGGGGCTTCTTCATGTCGACAGCCTCATGCCAGCAGCTCTCCTCCACCGATCAGTCAGCAGCGAACCGTCAGCGCCGGGAAGGCGACAGTCATGACCGCACCCACCTCGACCGCCGGACCGGACGCGACCCAGGCACCGCCCGCGCCGGGTCCCGAGGTCATGGACACCCCGACCGCCGACCCGCGGACGCAGGATCCGAGGACCGCGCCGCCCACCGACCGCGAGCTCGCCCAGCAGGCGTCGCAGGAGCCGGTCGCCGGCAGCCTCCGCCGCCCCGCCGCCGCGGCCGCCGCGAAGCGCCGGGCCCGGCTCGTCGAGCCGGCCACCGGGGCGAAGAGCGTCGTCCGCGCGCTGGAGGAGCTCGGCGTCGAGGTCGTCTTCGGGATCCCCGGCGGCGCCGTCCTGCCGCTGTACGACCCGCTGATGGACTCCACGAAGGTCCGCCACATCCTGGTCCGCCACGAGCAGGGCGCCGGGCACGCCGCCGAGGGCTACGCCCACGCGACCGGCCGGGTCGGGGTCTGCATCGCGACCTCCGGGCCGGGGGCGACCAACCTGGTCACGGCGATCGCCGACGCGAACATGGACTCGATCCCGATGGTCGCGATCACCGGCCAGGTGTCGAGCGCCGCGATCGGCACGGACGCCTTCCAGGAGGCCGACATCCGCGGCATCACGATGCCGATCACCAAGCACA